>NZ_PUJV01000009.1:0-197239 GCF_011189495.1 Photorhabdus stackebrandtii | reverse complement strand
CTTGTTCAAACAGGCAATACATCGCTTTTTTACGGAAATATTACCGGAACTGGCCGGGAACTTGTCGTGCCGTATTAATGACAACTTCCAGGTTCTGAATCCTGCATCTTCAAGTTAAGTGGGTATATGATGGTCAGGCTTTAAACTGTTATTAAAAATCATTTTTTTAACTTATGGTTTTAATCGGTATAAAGCTTTAACCGTTGTTTTTACCCCTTTTAACACTTGCCTTTTATTAAGTTTAATCATCATGGGATATCATGTTTTACGTTTAACAAACATTAATCACACCCGCTTTTTATCTTTACTGATGCTGTTTTACTGTCAATTTAGTGGTTTTTTCGTTTTCAGAGCCCTATTTAATTTTTTTAGGTTTAAAACCGGAAAGTAACAAATGTGTTAATGGTGTTAAAAACAGAGCCCATTTTCTTAATAGTCTTTAATACTTTTAAATTTTTTTGTGCTTTTTCGCTGATAATTTTTTTAATACGATTAATCCTGTTAAATATTTTAATATAGTTTTATATTTTTGCTATTGGATTAATGTTGTCATTTTTTCGCATTATTAGTCAATTTAAAACCCGTTTTTCCTGCTGCTTTCTCTTTCTATATCAGCAGTGCATCGAATCTTTTACCTGTTTTAAAAAATCCTTAATCACTGCTTTTTACTTTTTTAGTACGGTTAAAATGTAAATCATACTCACTTGAATAGTAAAATAATTTAATCCCACTTTTTTATAAATTAAAAGAAACGATTGATTTAGCGATTAGCTTCTCTCCACATTTCTTACAGATATAATGGCTCTCTTTCCGTAATATTTTATTATGGCGTCGCAGAGTCAGCTCATGTTGTTGGCAGCGACAATAATAAGTAAAAGTTTTACTGCGCACGGAATCGACTTCAAATTTATGTGTTCGGCTGGCAGGAGAACCTAATACTTCTTCCATCATCCAACGCCATTGTTTTCCATGTGGAGGGACTTTGCCGAAATAACGGTAAACCAATAGGTGAGCTAATTCGTGGGGAACGACTTCATCAATAAAAACCTGTTGGTTTTCAATCAATAGCACCGGATTAAGGCGGATTTGCCAATCTTTTATATATGCACTGCCTGCGGAGGTACCACGCTGGCGGTAATTTATCGTAGGTTCTGGAAAATCACGATTGAGATATAAGTTTGCCTGTTGCAGCTTTTGCCGCAAAGTACGCATAACAGCTTGTTGTAAGGCAACTGGAATTCTGGCTGATTGCATGTGTTGAAAATAATGTGTTAAGAAAAACCTGGTTCTCAGTTATCCAAACCAGGCTTTTTGCTTTTACATATTGATCGCTGATTGCTTCAGGCCCGCGGCGTCACGCAGGATTTCTGCTTTATCTGTCGCTTCCCACGGGAATTGTGGGCGACCAAAATGGCCGTAAGCAGCAGTATCACGATAGATTGGATGTAACAAATCCAGCATCTGAATCAAGCCATGAGGGCGCAGATCGAAGAATTCACGCACCAGCAGAGTCAGGGTTGCTGTTGAAACTTTTTCCGTACCAAATGTTTCCACCATAATGGAAGTTGGCTCTGCAACGCCGATAGCGTAAGAAACTTGAATTTCACAGCGATCAGCCAGGCCTGCGGCAACAATATTTTTTGCGACATAACGTGCAGCATAAGCCGCTGAACGGTCAACTTTGGATGGATCTTTACCGGAGAATGCACCGCCGCCGTGACGAGCCATGCCACCGTAAGTATCTACGATAATTTTACGGCCAGTCAGGCCACAATCACCCATTGGGCCACCAATGACGAAACGGCCGGTTGGGTTGATGAAATATTTGGTTGTTGGCGTTAACCATTCAGCAGGCAGAACCGGCTTGATGATCTCTTCCATGACGGCTTCTTGCAGATCTTTCTGATTAATCGTTTCAGAATGCTGTGTTGAAAGTACAACTGCGTCAACACCGACAATTTTGTTGTTATTGTATTGGAAAGTTACCTG
The DNA here is from genome assembly GCF_011189495.1 of Photorhabdus stackebrandtii. Classification (NCBI taxonomy): domain Bacteria; kingdom Pseudomonadati; phylum Pseudomonadota; class Gammaproteobacteria; order Enterobacterales; family Morganellaceae; genus Photorhabdus; species Photorhabdus stackebrandtii. Next base: position 195,250 of record NZ_PUJV01000009.1, on the reverse strand, counting down.
GCTTTTAGCATCGGGACGCAGCCACGGCAGTACTCCATTTTTCCGAACTTCAGCCTGACGCTCAACCAGACGGTGTGCATAGGTGATAGGCGCAGGCATCAGTACATCAGTTTCGTTGGTTGCATAACCGAACATGAGTCCTTGGTCACCCGCACCTTGTTGTAGTGGATCTTCACGGTCAACACCTTGATTAATATCCGGTGACTGTTTACCAATCGCACTTAATACTGCGCATGAGTTTGCATCAAAACCCATCTCAGAATTAACATAACCAATCTCTCGAACTGTTTGCCGCGTAATTTCTTCAATATCAACCCAAGCGCTGGTAGTAATTTCACCACCAACCATAACCATGCCGGTTTTAACATAGGTTTCGCATGCAACGCGGGCTTTTGGATCTTGTTCCAAAATAGCGTCAAGAACAGCATCAGAAATTTGGTCTGCGATTTTATCAGGATGCCCTTCGGAAACAGATTCAGAAGTGAAAAGGTATGTGGTCATTATATAACGTTACCTTAAAAATATAATTTCGTTTTGGAAACGGATGGATTAACATCTAGACGGCTATTCTAGGGTAATTCTTATCCATATTCCAGATTTTTTTAGTTTAAATGGTAATTTTCATCTGCTGATAAATAATTTCTTTGTTTATATGTGAGTTTTGTTCAATTTCATTTTGCAATTTTGTTTAATTGCGAGTATAAACAGCGGCCGTAGTTAGATTCTTTGTGCTACAGACTCGCAGAGAGCTATAGTAATAGCTTCTGTTTCTCAATTGAGAAAATGGCTCCTTGGTATGAGTCATGTGTGGGGGTGAATGGGGTAATGAACCATTATCTGCTGATTGCTAATGGCCAACAGCCACACTTGTCGTCGGATATATCCGCGTCTTTTTCCTTTCTTTTCAATATGTCTTTAATTCGATGTTATCTGTTGCCAACAAATAGGCCGGATATGTCGTGCAGGCGTATTGTCACTCGGTAATTTTGTCATTGTTTAGTAGTAACTAAACGCTTTTTACAACCTTAAGAGCATGCTGTTCCCTGATATTTCTCAACACGCAAAATGATGGTGTTTTGAGTTATTTATTAATTACAGGCGAAGGCGAAACTCTAACTCCATTAAGGAGACTGCCATGAATGATAATATCGCTCGTAAAATGCAACAGACTTACAATATTGCATATTGGGGAGGGAGTTACTACTACGTCAATGATCTTGGCAATGTCAGTGTTTGCCCAAACCCTGATTTGCCAGGGGCAAGAATTGATCTTGCGGGATTGGTGAAAAGAGTTCAGCAGGAACAGGAACATTTGCGCTTACCGGCGTTATTTTGTTTTCCTCAAATTCTGCAACATCGTTTGCGTTCAATCAACGCGGCATTTAAACGCGCCAGAGAGTCATATGGTTATAAAGGTGACTACTTTTTAGTTTATCCCATTAAAGTTAATCAACAACGCCGTGTCATTGAATCACTGGCCAGTTCCGGTGAGCCTTTAGGGCTTGAAGCGGGTTCCAAAGCGGAGCTCATGGCGGTGTTAGCGCATGCGGGTATGACTCGTACCGTAATCGTATGTAATGGATATAAAGATCGTGAATATATTCGTCTGGCGCTGATAGGTGAAAAGCTCGGTCACAAGGTTTATCTGGTGATCGAGAAAATGTCTGAAATTACTCAGGTACTGGAAGAGGCTGAACGGCTGAATGTGATCCCTCGTCTGGGCGTTCGTGCACGTTTGGCATCTCAAGGCTCAGGTAAATGGCAAGCCAGTGGCGGTGAAAAATCGAAGTTTGGGCTGGCTGCAACTCAGGTACTACAATTAGTTGAGATCCTGCGTGAAGTAGGTCGGCTTGATAGCTTGCAATTACTGCATTTTCATCTTGGCTCACAATTGGCGAATATTCGTGATATCGCAACAGGTGTTCGTGAATCAGCCCGTTTTTACGTCGAGTTACATAAACTCGGCGTCAATATAGAGTGCTTTGACGTGGGTGGTGGATTGGGTGTCGATTATGAAGGGACCCGTTCTCAATCTGATTGTTCTGTGAACTATGGGTTGAATGAATACGCCAACAATGTCATTTGGGGTATTGGTGATGCCTGTGATGAGCATGGTTTACCACACCCGACCGTTATTACAGAATCTGGTCGCGCCCTGACGGCTCACCATACTGTGTTGGTATCCAATGTTATCGGGGTTGAACGTAATGAATTTACCCAGACAACGCCACCGGCAGAGGATGCTTCCCGCCCGATCGCTAGCCTGTGGGAAACCTGGCAGGAGATGCATTCTGAAGGGAATAGACGTTCTTTACGTGAATCGTTGCATGACAGCCAGCTTGATCTGCATGATGTTCATACACAATATGCGCATGGCATGCTGGATCTGACTGAGCGGGCTTGGGCGGAAGAGCTGTATCTGAATATTTGTCGGCATATTCAGCAGGATCTTGATCCAAGCAACCGTGCTCACCGGCCAATTATTGATGAGCTGCAAGAGCGTATGGCAGACAAATTCTATGTGAATTTCTCTCTGTTCCAGTCTATGCCTGATGCATGGGGTATCGACCAGTTGTTCCCGGTTTTACCGATTGAGGGGCTGGATAAGCCGTTGGAACGCCGTGCTGTGTTGTTAGATATCACCTGTGACTCCGATGGCATCATTGATCATTATGTGGATGGTGATGGTGTCGCAACAACTATGCCTATGCCCGCTTATGATCCTGATTACCCGCCAATGATTGGCTTCTTTATGGTGGGGGCATATCAGGAAATTCTTGGCAATATGCATAATCTATTTGGGGATACTGCGGCTATTGATGTTTATGTCTTTGATAATGGCGAAGTGACTTATAACCAAAGTGAAGAAGGGGATTCAGTCGCTGATATGTTGCAATATGTAAAACTGGACCCTAACGTACTGATGGCACGTTTCCGTGACCAGGTAAAAGGCGCCGAGCTGGATGCAGGCTTGCAAGAGCAATTTTTACTAGAATTTGAAAGTGGTCTTTATGGCTACACATATCTGGAAGATGAATAATCTTCCGGCGTTCATTAAGCCTCTTATATACAGATAAGGTTATTGATATCAGTTAAATATCAAGGATACATGAATATGGGGTTCTTGTAGCGATACCTCATCTTATCATGGCCTTGAGTATTTATTCTGGTATGAAATAGCCTTGTTCTGTCGGGAGACTGTTGAGGATATATCATGACAATAAATACCTTGGGCAACCAACAAGATAACTCTTTGGTTTCTAATGCCTTCGGTTTCCTGCGCTTTCCGCTGAATTTCCAGCCGTATTCCAGCGATGCAGAGTGGGTGATTACCGGGGTGCCATTTGATATGGCAACATCAGGCCGTTCAGGCAGTCGCCACGGGCCTGCGGCTATTCGTCAAGTTTCTACCAACCTGGCATGGGAAAGCAGCCGTTGGCCGTGGGATTTTAAGTTACGCAATCATCTGAATGTTGTGGATTGTGGTGATTTGGTCTTCGACTTTGGTGATGCTCAAAATATGAGTGATAAGTTACAGGCTCATGCTGAAAAACTGCTGGCTTCCGGTAAGCGTATGCTCTCTTTTGGCGGTGACCACTTCATTACTTTGCCTTTATTACGTGCTCATGCCAAACATTTCGGCAAAATGGCTTTGATTCATTTTGATGCTCATTCTGATACTTATCCAAACGGCAGTAAATTTGATCACGGCACCATGTTCTATCATGCGCCAAACGAAAGGTTAATCGACCCACATCATTCAGTACAGATTGGTATCCGTACCGAACATGGTCAGGATGATGGTTTCACGGTGCTGGATGCCGCTCAGGTTAATGACCGTGATGTGAATGATTTGGTTGCTCAGATAAAAGAGACTGTTGGCGATATGCCGGTTTATCTGACTTTTGATATCGATTGTCTTGATCCTGCTTTTGCACCTGGTACCGGTACACCGGTAATTGGTGGCTTGACAACCGATCGCGCATTGAAATTGTTGCGTGGTTTACAGCCGCTGAATATTGTGGGTATGGATGTGGTGGAAGTAGCTCCAGCTTATGACCAGTCTGAGATTACCGCTCTGGCAGGTGCGACTATCGCGCTGGAGATGCTTTATTTACAAGCGGCTAAGAAGACAGTCTAAAATTTTTCTGCTCTGATAATAGCCTTAGGGGATAGTCAATAAATTTATTCCCTAAAGCTCAGGTATCAAACCTAGGGTAAATTAGCTAATTATAGCAAACAGATCGCCGATTATTTCGGCGATCTGTTTGCTAGGTAGAAAATGATATTTTTAGTGCTATGGCAGAGCCATGGTTAATTTTTTTTCTTCTTTTTTTTCCCACGCATCAGATTCAGCGTTTCTACTGCCATTGAGAAGAACATCGCAAAATAGATGTAACCTTTAGGTATGTGCACCTGTACGCCTTCCAGAATAAGGGCAAAACCCACAAGGATCAGGAATGACAGCGCTAGCATTTTTACTGAGGGGTGACGGTCAACGAATTCACCGATAGGACGAGCTGCCAACATCATGACAGCGACTGCTATGATAACCGCCGCCATCATAATAAACAGATGATCGGAGAGACCAACGGCGGTGATGACAGAATCCAGGCTGAAAATAATGTCCAGCAGCATGATCTGGGTAATAGCTCCTAAGAAAGAGTGAACAGGGTGTTTTAAGCCTTCTTCATTGCCCCCTTCAATGGCTTCGTGAATCTCTTGACTGGCTTTCCATATCAGGAACAGGCCGCCAAAGAATAAGATTAGGTCGCGGGCAGAAACATCATGTTCAAAAACCGTTAATATCGGGTAGGTTAGCCGGATAACCCAGGCAATAGATGCCAGCAGCGCCAGGCGCATCAGCATCGCACCCATTAGCCCGATTTTGCGTGCTTTATTTTGTTGATGGGCAGGGAGTTTTGCCACAACAAGTGACAAAAAGATAATGTTATCAATCCCTAAAACGATTTCCAGAATTGTCAGGGTGGCAAGTGCCATCCAAGCATGGGGATCAGCAATCCATTCTAACATTGCTTATTAAAACCTTAAGGTAAAGACTCAATTATACGCATGATTGAGTGCAAGGTAAGTATATCAATGAAAAAACCAGTCGGAGATCAACGTTAAACCAGGAAATGGCGGGCCAGTAGTGGGGCTGTGAAATTTTTCCTCAGATAGAATCCCCGGGGCAGAGTCATAATAGGCTGCCCGTGTGTTCCGATTGCCTCGGTTAATGCTTTGTTGTTGGCTGCCTTAGGGCGTAACTGTAATACTTCACCATGACGGGCCGTAACGCTCTCTACTTTGCCAAGTACGATAAGATCCATCAATTCCTCCCAGTCATGACGCAGTAACTCTTCTTCTTCTTTATTGGGACTCCATAACAAGGGGGAACCAACCCGACGTTTAGCTAAAGGAATTTCCCGTTCACCTTCAACGGGTATCCATAGCACCCGCGATAGTTTGCGCCTGACGTGACAGCTTTCCCAGGTAATACCACTGTTTCCTGTCAATGGTGCAACGCAGACAAATGTTGTTTCTAATGGATAACCCCTTCTGTCTACAGGGATAGTTTTAAGTTCAACGCCGATATGTTCGAAATCCTGCTCTGGTTTGCTGCCGGCACTGGCACCGAGAAAATATTCTAACAACATGCCTACCCAGCCTTTATCCCGTTTCAGATTGGGAGGGATAGGTAAATCTGCTTTTGCCGCCAGTTCTCCCATTGATAAACCAGCCAGGAGTTGAGCGCATTCAAACAACTGTTGTTCATTATCCGGTGGAAGAGGTGGGGAAAAAAGTGTGTTCATTTGTGATATCCGTTTTTTAGGTCAAAAAACAGCCTTAGTCTCTGTGAGTAATAAATCTGGGCTTTACGTAATAACTAACAAAGTGATAATAGCATGATATATAAACATTTTTTATTGTTGTTTCAAGTATTGTAAGATTGAGTGACTCTGTTGTTCACCTATTGCTGCTAATAATGAACAGGATCTTACACCATGTTATCCACAGTTTTATGGGATAAGTAGACAAAAATGAGATCACTGGTTTGATTTACAGGTTTGGTTAACACTTTTTTCTACAAAAAACCCTATTTTTTGCTTAACTAAAAAGCATAACTTGTGGATAACATTGTTGTTGGTTGTTTTTTGTTCTCATCAACTGATGTTATCCATTATGGTGGTGATAGGGGTTTGAAATAGCGGGGTAATTAGCTGCTATTTCAATGAAAAATAAATACTATTTCATTTTTTGTCTATAGATTGATAATTTATAACATAAAGCTATACCTGAATTACCCCTGCCTTTTTCACATAGATATCCACAGAAAAAGTGAATAAAAGCGGGTTTGTACACCTGTGTATGTTCATAACTCTGGCTTTTTCTGTGAATTACCCTTGATTAGCCAGCCTTTGGGAATCCTCTTCCTTTAGGAAGAGGGGTAGTCAAATGGGTTAAACCAGGCAGATTTGAAATCAAACCAGCCGAAGGTGTTCATTTTGACGCCTCGCATACTTCGCTGTCCTTGTAACTCAAGCCAGTGGTGGAATAGCGGATAAAGCCAATGTTCATCAACTATTTTTTCGCACCACTCTTCAAGCGATAGTTCTTGTCGTCGCCATTGTGATACTTCTTTATTCAAGTTATCACCAAGGCATTTCTTCAATAATGGTACCTCATACAATGTAGCGAACAGCGAAAACTCCAGAGGATTATAAAAATTGGCGGTAGAAAGCCAGAAGTCACTTTCGGCGTCGCCATTGAACCATGTGTCATAATCCACGATATTGATTTTCAATTCGACACCACATTTGGTCAGTATAGTCTGAAGGATCTGACTGATTGTGTGGTATTCGTGATGTTGATGATAAAGCGTGACGGTCAGATGGGTAATGTCTTCCGGTTTGCTCAACTCGGGTATCAGTTTACTGTGATGCCAGCGCAGTAACAGACCATATGCAGGTGACCAGTGGCGTTGATAAAAAGGGTCACAATGCGCTAACAGATTTATTGGCGTTAACAGGCTGCATAACCATTGGCGAACATCTTCTCGCCTGCATTGAGCTGAACGGTGGTCATGCAGCAGGAAATAACAGCCTTCTTCCATCCTGCTTTCTAACGAGTTATTACCCACGCTGTCACTTTCCAGATGCAGGGTTGTACAAACCAGTTTCTCGGCTAATTCTGGCAGAATCCATATATTCACCTCATCAATCAGCGCCCGGAAGCCAAAGTAATTATCAAAGGCACGAATTTGTAGTTTCTGTGAGCTATTTTTTATTACCTGGTAAGGACCGGTTCCTACAGGCACACGAGAGAAGTTCGGTAGTTGCTGCCACTCTTGAGGCAAAATCATGGCGTGTGGGCTGCCAATTAATAAAGGAAGCCAGTGATCGGGTTCTGAAAGAAAAATATCAATCACGTGTGGTGTGGGGGTGGTGACTTTGTCAATATGGGAGAAAAGAGGCAGGTGGCGTAACCTCTGTATCGAAGTAATGACATCCTCCATCTGTAATTCTCTGCCGTGGTGAAAATGGATGGCCGGTCGCAGATAAAAGCGCCAATGATTTGACGATAGCTGTTGCCAATGATGCGCTAAATCAGCTTCTGGTTCCCCATTTTCCTCATTTATACGTGTCAGGCTATTAAATATCTGCCTGACCAGATGAATTTCAGAACGGCGTAACGGTGATCCTGGTAACAGGTTAGGGAAAGGGCGGTAGTAGAGTATCCGCAGTAAGTTTTTTCCTTGGCGGAAACGGCGTTCAATCTGGGATAGCACCATCTGACGGACGGTATTTTTATCACCAACCAGTTGAACCAGTTTCTCAATGTTCTGTTGTTCAAACAGCTCTTCAGCCCGTTGTTGCTGGAGTTCCCTCCCATCTTGCAGGAAATTCAGTTGGGAACGTTTTCCCCGTCCGGACTCTGCCTGCCACTGTAACCAGCCAGCTTTCTGCATATTGTTGAGCAGTGAACGGATATGGCGCTTTGAGCAGTGCAAGACATTTGCCAGCTCTTGTAACGTTGTTTCAGCCTCTTTTCCTTGGTGGTGTTGCCATAATCGGATGAATTGTTGTTGTAAACGTGAGCTGGGCATAAAAGAGGAACTCCGCAGTATTATTCATCAATTTTTATTTCCTTATGTTTAGTCAATAATTATCCATATTGAAAGTAGCTCAATAGGCCAGAACGAAATCTGGCTTCTCCCCCAATTTTCTTGAGTAATGGTGATTTGCCAGCCAGTAAGAAAGCTTACTGGCTTTTTTTCTTATTGTGCATTGTGTGCATTTTCCTTCTGCCTTGTCTCTGTTTTACGTATCAGTTCAAAATGAGTCATAATCTGGTATTGATAGAGATTTGTCCAGCGACTGTTGTGGTTTCTGCCTAGTAATTTCTTTAATATGCTAGGTTAACCTCTATTTCTGGGCGGCAAAGGTTCAGGGACTGACCTTCGGATCAACTGAAAAATTTCTCAAAACTGAAAAAGATGGGTCTGAGTTCGTGTTGGGTAGGGTTACTTTTATCTTCTACTTTAATAATAAAAAATCTACAGGGTACAGACTTGTCACGGGTAAGCCGACAAAGCAAAAAACTAATAGGACAGTAGGTCCGATCCCCAGAAGACCTATTCATTATTGGAGATCGGGCAGGGTCTTTTAAGTTCATGATTTATCAGGATATCGGATACTCTTTTTTAGCGGGAACCTGTTCGGTGGCGTTTCCGGAATCCTGACGCTTTTTCAAAACATCATTTTTAACGGATTCTGCAACTCGGTTCTGAAAAGCCATAAGTGCTTCTCTGCGGGCCAAAGCCGCCACTGACAACTGTGGCCGATTATAAGATTTCAATGACATATAAGGATTCCTCATCAGCCAGATCTTTTCGGTAGATATATTTTACGCCATCTGAGTATTTTTTCAACAAACGCTCATAATATTGAGTCAATGTTGGTTTCATTGGGAAGTAAATAATAACTTTAACTTTGTTTTTATGTGAAGCGCAAAAATCTAATATTGCTTTTCCAATGCCATGCACAAAGAAATATTCCAGTTCGGCTCTTGAATAGTTCATATCAGAATATGTGTCAAAGCGATAATCCTGAGCTCCAGAGTAAATAGCCTCAACATCAAAGAAATCCACTGAGAAGATGCCGTTCAAAGTGTACTCATCTTCATAAATAGGCTTAAAAAGTGCCTTGAGAGGCTCATCCAGTAGAGAGAAAGAAACTATGTAGGATGCCTTTCTATATTTGTTTTACCACCGTTACTTCATAATCGTATTTCTCTATACCCTTCATCCTTCAAGTTGCTGCTTTCACTCACCCCAGTCACAGAGTTATCTATGCTCCTGGGGATTCGTTCACTTGCCGCCGCGTTGCAACTCGAAATCTATTGGGTATATATCGCATTCAATCGATGGATATGTATTGACGGTTATATTTAATTTCATCTAACGCGCCTTAAATTATTAAATTTTATGTTGCAGATATTATTTATTAGAACACACGGGAACTTGGTAATAAACAGATTATTTCAAATAAAATCAATGGTCGCTTGCGCGGCATCATGGCGGTTGGGGTGCTATTCACAGCCCTTTTGTCAGGGATATTTCATGTTGCACTTTGCTTATTTTTTACACGTTAGGCCGAAGAAAAAACTTATCCACATATCCAGAGGTCAGATCTAATAAAGTCCCGCAGTACAAAACTACGGGATGAATAAATAAAGGCAAGGTTAACGCAGGAAAGCCGGTTGTTCCTGTTCGTAGGCGATTATGGCGTCCAGGTGCTGTAATGTCAGGCCGATGCTGTCCAGACCATTTATCATACAGTGACGTCGGAAGCTGTCGATTGCAAAATCGTAGATTTTATCGCCAGCGTGTACTTTCTGTTGTTCCAGATCGACGGTAAAATGCCAAATTATGTTTTGCTGAACCAACTCAAATAGTTCATCGACATCTTTATCCTCTAATTTCACTGGCAGTAACTGGTTGTTGAAGGCGTTACCATAAAAAATATCCGCAAAACTGGGCGCGATAACCACTTTAAAACCATAATCCGTCAAGGCCCACGGGGCGTGTTCACGGGAGGAACCACAACCAAAGTTTTCACGAGCCAGAAGGATACTGGCACCCTGATAACTGGGCTGGTTTAATACGAATTCAGGATTAGGTTTCTGTCCTGCATCATCAAGGAAACGCCAGTCATGAAACAGGTGCTGACCAAATCCGGTACGGGTCACTTTCTGCAAAAATTGTTTTGGAATAATGGCATCGGTATCAACGTTTGCAGCATCTAAAGGAGCGACCAACCCGGTATGTTGAATAAACTTTTCCATAATTTCTCCTTTATGACTTCTGTGCAGGGTGACGTATGTCGATAAAATGACCATTAATCGCTGCCGCTGCTGCCATCGCCGGGCTGACCAAGTGTGTGCGTCCACCGCGCCCTTGGCGTCCTTCGAAGTTGCGGTTACTGGTAGAAGCACAACGTTCACCAGGTTGCAGACGGTCATTATTCATTGCCAGACACATTGAACACCCCGGTAAACGCCATTCAAAACCGGCAATGATGAAAATCTTATCCAAACCTTCTGCTTCTGCTTGTGCCTGAACAGGACCCGATCCTGGAACGACGATCGCCTGAACGCCTGGTGCAACTTTATGGCCTTGTGCGATGGCGGCGGCAGCCCGTAAATCTTCAATGCGGGAGTTGGTACAGGAGCCGATGAAGACTTTATCGATCTTCACATCTGTCAACTTAATACCCGGTTTCAAATCCATATAAGCCAGTGCTTTCTCAGCAGATGCACGTTCAACAGGATCACTGAAAGATTCTGGTGCGGGAATGGTTTGATCAATAGCAATGACTTGCCCTGGGTTTGTTCCCCATGTGACCTGCGGCGAGATCTCTTCCGCGTTAATAGTAACAACCGTGTCATATTGTGCAGCAGGATCGGATTTCAGTGTCTTCCAGTAAGCAACAGCTTGCTCCCACAGTTCGTCTTTTGGTGAGAACTGACGGCCTTTTACATAAGTAAATGTGGTTTCATCTGGTGCGACTAAACCCGCTTTAGCGCCCATTTCAATTGCCATATTGCATAAGGTCATACGGCCTTCCATACTCAGCGCTTCAATCGCCTTACCACAGAATTCAACTACATAACCTGTCCCCCCCGCGCTGCCTGTTTTGCCGATGATTGCCAGAACGATATCTTTGGCGGTAATCGCATTACCAACATCACCAACCACTTCGATTTTCATCGTCTTAGCACGGGCTTGTTTCAGGGTTTGGGTTGCCAGTACGTGTTCAACTTCAGAAGTACCAATACCGAAAGCCAGTGAGCCGAATGCGCCATGGGTTGCGGTATGGGAATCACCACAAACGATCGTCATTCCTGGCAGGGTCATGCCTTGTTCCGGTCCGATCACATGAACAATTCCCTGATAGGGATGGTTAAGGTCATATAATGTGATACCGAATTCGGCACAGTTTTTCATCAGCTCCTGCATTTGAATACGTGCCATGTCACCACAGGCATTAATATCTTTTGTCTGCGTGGATACGTTATGATCCATTGTTGCGAACGTTTTACCTGGTTGGTGCACCGGTCGGCTTTTCGTGCGCAAGCCATCAAACGCCTGCGGGGAGGTCACTTCATGAACCAAATGGCGATCAATATAGAGTAACGGGGTTTCGTCCGGGACTTCCCGGACAATATGAGCGTCATATAATTTCTGATATAAAGTCTTAGCCATGTTAAATACCCTCGGCTACATAACGGGCGATAACGCTGCCCATTTCATCAGTGCTGATTGCTTTGCCATTTCCGGCTAAATCTGTTGTGCGATAGCCCTGTTCCAGCACATGGTTAACTGCCTGTTCAATCGCATTTGCAGCATCATGATGACTTAAGCTGTAACGCAACAGTAAAGCGGCAGATAGGATCTGGGCTATCGGGTTAGCAATGCCTTTTCCGGCAATATCCGGTGCAGAGCCACCAGCCGGTTCATATAAGCCAAAACTTTTCTCGTTCAGGCTGGCGGAAGGGAGCATTCCCATGGAACCGGTAATCATGGCGCATTCATCGGATAAAATATCACCGAAAATATTGGAGCACAGCAACACATCAAACTGAGACGGATCTTTAATCAACTGCATGGTGGCATTATCAATATACATGTGGTTGATTTCTACATCTGAATACTCTTTTGCAATCTCAGTAACCACTTCCCTCCACAATATGGAACTCTGCAACACGTTTGCTTTATCAACAGACGTCACTTTATTACGGCGTTTGCGGGCTGATTCAAAGGCGATACGGGCAATGCGCTCAATTTCAAAGCGGTGATAAATTTCAGTATCAAATGCGCGTTCATATTTACCCTGGCCTTCACGTCCTTTGGGTTGACCAAAATAGATACCGCCTGTTAATTCACGGACACATAAAATATCAAAGCCTTTGGCTGCAATATCACTGCGTAAAGGACAAAATATTTCTAATCCGGCATATAAGCGGGCAGGGCGCAAATTGCTGAACAGCTTGAAATGCTTGCGTAATGGCAACAGCGCACCGCGCTCAGGTTGTTCTGCTGGCGGTAAATGTTCCCATTTAGGTCCTCCCACGGAGCCGAACAATATGGCATCAGCCTGTTCACAACCGGCTATGGTTTTTGCCGGCAGTGGACAGCCGTGACGATCGATAGCAATCCCACCTACATCATATTCACTGGTGGTGATACGGATATTGAAACGCTTACGGATTGCGTCCAGTATCTTATGAGCCTGCGCCATAACTTCAGGACCAATACCATCACCGGGTAAAATTGCAATATGATAACTGTTCGACATGTTTACACCATTTCCTTTGTATTTCGCTGTATGCGTTGTTTCTCTTTCTTAACTTGTTCTGCGCGCCAGATACAATTCAGCGCATGAATCATTGCCTTGGCTGAGGATTCAACGATATCTGTTTCGAGCCCCATGCCGTGGAAGCGACGTCCAAAGCACTCGACGACGATATTGACTTGACCCAGCGCTTTTTTTCCTTGCCCTTTCCCCGATAATTGATAAGAAACCAGTTCAATCGGGTATTCAGTTATTCGGTTGATCGCTTGATAAATAGCATCTACCGGGCCGTTACCGGTGGCAGCTTCTGATTTTATCTCTTTACCACATGTTAAACGTACCGCCGCTGTTGCTATCACGTTGGAGCCAGATTGAATATTAAAGTTATCCAGATGGAAAAATTCTGGCTCTTGCTGTTGCAGATTGATGAAAGCTAATGCCTCCAAATCATAGTCAAATACTTGGCCTTTCTTATCTGCCAGACGCAAAAAGGCTTCGTATAAGCTATCCAAATCGTAATCTTTGTCCTGATACCCCATCTCTTCCATACGGTGCTTCACTGCTGCGCGACCAGAACGGGAAGTCAGATTCAATTGAATTTCTTTCAGGCCGATGGATTCCGGCGTCATAATTTCGTAAGTTTCGCGATTTTTCAGTACGCCATCCTGATGAATACCGGATGAGTGGGAAAATGCGTTGCTACCAACAATCGCTTTATTCGCGGGGATCGGCATATTACATAACTGGCTGACTAACTGACTGGTACGGTAAATTTCTTGATGATTGATATTAGTGTAAACGTCTAACATTTGCTGACGGACTTTCATTGTCATGATCACTTCTTCCAGCGAGCAGTTGCCGGCACGTTCACCCAGACCATTCATCGTTCCTTCTATCTGACGGGCGCCAGACTGTACCGCGGTGATTGAGTTGGCGGCAGACATCCCCAAATCATCGTGGCAATGTACGGATAATATCGCTTTGTCAATATTAGGAACACGTTCGATCAAGTTAGTGATGATTCCGCCAAACTGATAGGGTGTGGTATAACCGACAGTGTCTGGAATGTTAATTGTCGTTGCACCTGCTTTGATCGCGTTTTCAACAATCCGACACAGATTATCAATCGGTGTGCGGCCAGCATCTTCACAGGAAAATTCAACATCATCAGTGTAACGACGTGCCCGCTTGATTGATTGTGCGGCCATCTCCATAACATTTTCGAATGTTTTTTTCAGTTTGGATTCAATATGTAAGTTGGAGGTAGCCAGGAAAACGTGAATTCGAAAAGCCTCCGCAACTTTTAATGCTTTCGCGGCAACATCAATGTCTTTTTCTACACAACGGGCTAAGGCGCAAACACGGCTGTTTTTTATCTGTTTGGCGATCGTCTGTACAGATTCAAAGTCACCAGGAGAAGAAACTGGAAAGCCAACTTCCATAACATCAACACCCATTCTCTCCAAAGCCAATGCAATCTGGAGTTTTTCTTTCACACTTAAACTGGCTTGTAATGCCTGTTCTCCATCACGTAACGTGGTATCGAAGATAATAACTTGCTGGCTCATATCATGCTCCTCTCGTGGTTATTTTTTGCGCCCAGCAGGTAAAAAAAACCCGCGCATGGCGCGGGTTCTTGTTTATGTCTGGTTTGGACCAACTCTGTTTTGAATCAACTCTGTTTTCTGTCCACCAGCATACCGCGCATATCAGATACGATGAGTAGTAGGCTTAGTAGACAAATTGAGTGAATCATACTGATCCAACCTTTCAATAGTATTAAGTATTAATGAGTGTTTGGGACTCGGATGCTTTTATTGATACGTTATCTTAAAAGTGATGTCAAGAATTCATTTAGGTATATGATTCTTGGTTTTACTTTTTCTATGGCTGCAAATTGAAGTGTTGATCTGTTTATATTTAAAAAGATTTTATTTTATACTTTTTTGTTCGGGTTGGACTTTAGCGATAAACTCAGATTTATATAAAAAATAGCGCATTATACTGATTAAATAAAATTAAGTATTTTCGTTTTGGGTGCTAGAAGTGGATTTGTATTTTTCTGAAAAACATCATTTGTCATTGACAAATAGGTATAAATAGGAAGTTATGTTATATATCTTTGAAAAAATAATTTTATAATATAATGACCCTGATAAAATTGTTTAATAATAATAATAAATCAGTAATTTTATTATGAATTGGGTCATTCTTTGATTTATCATCACATACGGAATACTAGGGTGGATAAGTTGTTAACACGGTTGTACTTTTTTGTGAATGAATAATGAGCATCTACATTTTCGACTAATTGAGATTATATATTTTTAACATTAATAAGGGGATGCGCTGGTTAGCTATGCGTATTCAGATTTGTACAAGGACGAGCCTTAATTATTTGTCATCAAAATGGTTAAGGTAATTGATCTCGTTAATAGTAAAAATCATCGTAATACCTGAGTAATGAATGAAGGTATTTCCGATGTTTTGTTATTAGCCGGGGTCATCTGAATGAGTTTAGTGGAGTTAAACAATGGCTGAATACACCTCAGTAACTGCAACCAAAAAAGATCCAAGTGAAATTCATTTACGTAATGTGGATCTAAATCTGCTGACGGTTTTTGATGCAGTTATGCAAATGCAGAATGTAACACGTGCGGCACAGATATTGGGAATGTCACAACCTGCTGTCAGTAATGCGGTTTCTCGCTTGAAGTTAATGTTCAATGACGAATTATTTGTGCGTTATGGGCGTGGAATACAACCGACGGCAAGGGCTCATCAATTATTTGGCCCTGTCCGTCAGGCATTACAGCTGGTATATAATGAGTTACCTGGGGTTGGTTTTGAGCCCGATAATAGCGACAGGGTTTTTAATCTTTCAATTTGCAGCCCTTTAGATATTAGACTGGCAGCAAAAATAGTTGAACAGGTAAAGCAAAATACACCAAATCTGGGTGTTACGATTCGATCATCTTTGCATGATAATATTGAGCATCAGCTCAGGTATCAGGAAACTGAGTTTGTCATTAGCTATACACAGCTGGAGCGTATGGATTTTCATCATTACCCGTTATTCAATGATGAGTTGGTCCTGGCTGTTTCCAATAATCATTCAAGAATTGAAAACAGTATTAGTGAACAGCAGTTGTATGAGGAACATCATGCCGTTGTATCATTGGATAATGTCGGTTCATTCAGTGTTCCCTATTATGAGAATGGAGAACGTCTGCGCTCTGTGGTTTATCAGGGAACTGATTTGAATAGCGTGCTACATATTGTATCTCAAACTTATTTGGTTGCGGTTACTCCAAGATGGTTGGTTGAACACTATAGCGAACAATTAGCAATAAGAGCTGTTTCATTACCATGGGATAAAGTAAGCCGTCCGTGCTATTTGATTTGGCACGAATCTACAACAAAAGATAAAGGGCATCAGTGGATGAAATCGCTGCTGAGCCAACTTAGCGGTAGTTAATTAACTTGAAACTCACTATTGGATAAACAGGTAGTGAGTTTTTCATTTTATCACAAATTTATCAACTTTTGATAAATATTCTTTTCCTGTTGTGCAGGAATAGGTAGACTGCAAGGAAAATAGCTAACACCTGTAAGCTGAAAAGCGAATTAGTGATGCAAAAAGGCATTATTAGAGAATAAAGCCACTATTTTTCTCTAATGAGAAGAAAATTTTTCTAACAGGAAAAGAATTGTGATAACTGAAAATTTACATCCTTATCACTTGATAAACCGGTTGCAGCAACAAATTAAACAAAACCCAGAGAGAATTGCTTTTCGCCAATGGTCTTCAGATGAACAACTCGAATTAAGCTGGAATAATATTGACAAAAAGACAAAAGCCATTAGCCGTGCATTGCTGGAAATTGGGGTTGATGTACAGGAAAAAATTGGCCTTTTTGCACATAACAGCATGGCGTGGTCACTGACAGATATCGCGGTATTACAACTCAGGGCAGTTACTGTTCCTTTGTATGCAACCAGCAGTCAGGAGCAGGCTAGCTTCATTCTAAATGATGCTGGTGTGCGTATTCTATTTGTTGGTGGGCAGGTGCAGTATGATGTTGCGGTTACTTTGCCAGAACGGTGTCCTCAGCTAAGTCATATCATAGTCTTAGATGAATCAGTTGATTTGTGCGATTGTTCATTAGCACAGCATTTATCTGACTTTATGACTGATAATAAATTACAACATCAATCTGAGGTGGAAACCCGTATTGCTAACCATAATCTGGACGATCTTTTTACGCTTATATATACATCTGGTACAACCGGTGAGCCTAAAGGTGTCATGCTTGATTACCGTAATTTAGCTTATCAGTTGTATTCACATGACCATCGACTAACGTTAACTGAGCAGGATATTTCTTTGAGTTTCCTGCCGTTATCCCATGTTTTCGAACGCGCATGGAGTTTTTATGTGATGCATACCGGCGCACAAAATGTTTATCTGACTGACACTAATTTTGTTCGTCAAGCGATGGCGGATATTCGCCCGACAGTAATGTGCGCCGTGCCGAGATTTTACGAAAAAATTTACAGTGCGATTTTTGAAAAGGTTTCTCAGGCACCTTGGCATCGGAGAAAATTATTTAACTGGGCGATTAAATGTGGTGAGCGTCAGTTTTTACGTCAGTTGCAAGGTAAAAAAAGCTGCCTCTGGTCAACTGCCATGCACCGACTGGCCGATAAATTGGTATTGAGTAAACTGCGTAATATCTTGGGTGGCCGAGTTCGTTTTTTGCCTGCTGCCGGTGCGCGTTTGGATGAAACGGTTATCCTGTTCTTCCTCGCTGTTGGGGTAAATATCAAATATGGCTATGGCATGACAGAGACCTGTGCCACGGTTTCCTGTTGGCAAGAGCAAGGTTATGTGCTTGGTTCTATTGGTACACCACTGCCTGGCATTGACGTCCGTATCGGTGAAGAAAATGAGATACAGGTGCGTGGCTCAATTGTGATGAAAGGCTATTTCAATAATCAGGAAGAAACCAGCAGGGCATTTACTCAAGACGGTTGGTTGTGTACAGGTGATGCGGGTCAATTAGATGAAAATGGTCATTTGTTTATTACTGAACGTCTGAAAGATTTGATGAAAACATCGAACGGTAAATATATTGCCCCACAAATGATTGAAAGTACTCTGGGGCAAGATCGTTTTATTGAGCATATTGCCGTTATTGCTGATGCCCGTAAATTTGTCTCCGCCCTTATCGTGCCTAGTTATGATGCGTTGGAAGAATATGCAAGATCAATCAATCTCAAATATCATGATCGGGTTGAATTACTGTGTAACAGTCACATTATGGCTATGTTTGAGCAACGTCTGAAAGAGATACAGAAAAACCTTGCTCACTTCGATCAGGTAAAGCGCTTCACATTACTGCCAGAGCCGTTTTCAATGGAAGCCGGTGAATTAACACCGACGTTGAAATTACGGAGGAAAGTTATTATGCAGCGTTACCATAACGAAATTGAATCTATGTATCGAGATTAATTTCTGGAGCTTTATATAGCGTGACCGGCTATTCAAGGGAAATTTAAGGTGGTATTGCAGTAATATTCTACTTTAAATTTATCTCAGGAGTATCCGGTTTTAAAAATTTCAATATTAGATGAATAAGCTGTAGTTTAATTTTAAAAATTATAAATAAATTATATTCACTGGTATCATTCTATGCCTAGAATAGAGCACTTGTTATTTAATAGGTTAGGGCAAGGTATAATTATCTGACTTTAAACGACATGATGAAAAAGATGGTTATAAAAATGAAATGATATACCTAATAGATTTCAAGTTGCCGCCGCGCTGCATCTTGAAATCCATAGGGTATATCGTATTCTCTAATTAAAATGGGGTAAATAGGTTTTATCTGAATGAATTATTCACAATAGCTATTCAGAAATGGCGTAGCCGTAAATGTCTCAATTTTGATCGCAGCGGTGAAAAAATTAAACCACAAGCTGCTATCGAAGTTCTCTATCGTCTGACTAAGGGTGAGATCTGCTGACAAAACGGGCACTTCACGTCAACTTTTACCATCAAGAATTCTTTAATAAATGACAGAATTTTACATGATGATCACCGCATTGAATACATGACCGAAAAAATAATGATAATAAATTCAAATAATTACGTCAAATTAACCTATTGAAATGCATATCAAGCTTGATACAATTTTTATCACAAAAATCAACAAATAATTTACAATTTTTTCAATGGTTTATATTTTTAGTTGTGATGGCACTCACAAATAATTAACTATTATATAGTTGAAATAATAAAAAATGTTAATATTTCAATGCTGAATTAAATTTTAATCCGGTGTATTTGTCAAAACAAACATCCCAGAGGGGTATAAAATGAATGTGATAACAGTACAAGCATTTAGACTACTAACTAATGATGAAACATTAAATTATGATAATGGTTTAATGAGTTCATCACCTAATTAATAGAAAAAGGAATAAAGGTATACCATAACCTTTATTCCTTTATTTGTCCTTTCATTTATAATGATAAAAGGTAAAGCATGGACATTATTAACGTAAAAAGGAAAATAACAGTAATAATAAATAAAAAATTTAATGATACTGATCTATATACTTGCTACTTGTCAGGCTCAGTCATTGAAGGGCTTGCAACACCAAAATCTGATTATGATGTCTATGTTATATTGGAGGAAGAACTAGAAAAAGAATGCGAAGAGATATTTATACCATCCGATATAGGAATGTTAGAAGTGACAATAATCTCTTTAAAAGAAATCATGAGGATAATCAACAATGGAAGCTCAAATTACGATTGGTATAAATTACATTTATCTCATAGGATATTAACAGGGGAATCGATTATAAAATCAAATAATTTTAACACATTAAAAGGAGGAATAAATAAAACTAAATTATGTGAAATACTTAAGACAAAAGCAAAAAACTTTGGAGAAAAGTGTTTTTCCGATGGGATTGGAAATATTTTAAATAATGACCTAATATCAGCAGCCTTCAACTTTGAACGAACAGTTAATTCAGCAATGGATTATATTCTGGCTTCAAATGAAAACACATCCACTTTAATAAAGTGGCGCTATCAAAATGCAATGAAGGTGTTTGGAAAAGACCATCCAATAACATCTATATACTTGATGGTTTGTTCAAAATTTAATGTAACTAATGATATTTCAACAATTGATTACATAAACTCAGTTGCTAAAATGTGGCAATTAACTTTAGACTATTGTCAAGGAAAAGATATTTTTAGTTACAATGTATCTTTTACAAAAAAAAGAATAGCTAATACATCCGATATTTCATTATCAGATGAAAATAATAAACCAATAATAAAAAATTTATGGTATAGAGTCTTGTGCAAAGATGGAAAATTAATACTTTTCGCAAAAAAAGCATTATGTGAAATTAATTCAGATGCATATAAAGTTTGGTTAGTAATAGATAATGAAAAAACAGAGTTTGAAGTTGTTTCAGAGTTGGAAAAACTTGGAATAATTAATACAAATGCTAATTTTTATATATCGGAATTCGAAAGACTAGGGGCATTAATAAAATAATGCATATGGGGAATGCAATGGAAAGAATAAAGATTATAAGTAGGCACCACTGCTGGAGAACATTAAAGGGAACCAAAACTAATAATTTTCAAGAATATTTGAACCAAATAAATAATGGATGCCAATTACAAGAAACAATATTTCATCTACGCGATGCAGAAGAAATGTTAATGGACTTAAGTAATTTGTCATCACCCGTATCAAGATTATCAAGCACTGAAATAATACATATTTGGAATGAACTAGTTGATTATTTAAATATAAATAAACTTACCTCTGATATGGGTAACTTAGTAAATGGATATGGCTTAGATCCAGAATTAGCCTTATACGGTACTGAACTATGTGAGTTAAAAAGAAATAAAGAAAACATCCTATCCACAATAATAAACAAAGGAATTACAAATAAATTAGAATTAATATATTCAAGAGGGCTTGATAAATCAGTAAAATTAAAGGACGCTCCACAAAAAACAATTGATTTATATGATGAGTTTCGTTACGAATACAGTAAAAGTATTAATTTATTTTCATTGGAAACTTGCCCCACATTAAACATAGAAAACATTTACCAAGATCATTACCTGTGGGATAAGGTTTTTACGATAGCTAAAAACAAATTATTTATTATTTCGGGGGGAATCCCCCTTGCGTTATCTTATCATGCAAAAACACTAGATAAAAATATATATTTCTGCGAAATACATCGTGAAAATGATAGTGGTTTACTGCATAAAAGAAAATTATTCAATGAGATATACCCAAAATTTAAAGGAAAAGAAAACGAAAGTTGGCTGATAATTGATAAATCCTACACAGGAGGCAGCATTCAATTAGCTTACAAGATGCTTGTAAATTTAGTTGGGTACAAATCGCGAATATATAAAATATCATTTTCCCCAAAAACATTGGGGGCATTTTCATCGTCAGATTATGCAATTTATGCAGGCAGATTATTTGATGTAAAAAAGACAATAGCATATTTAACAGCCAAGGATTGGCATAAAAAACTCATCTATTTGGGAGATCATGTCACATGAGGTATGTATTCAATAATGAAGTTAGCAATTATTTAGATAAAAGCCGACAACATTTTGTTTAAAGTTATATTTCCCATTAAACCAGATATAGATGGTATAGAACTTTCAGATGGCAGTAGAGTAGAAGAATACGTCACGGTGTACGGTGATACAACTTTGGGTTTTTTCTCTCCAGGGCATTGTTATTATTTTAATGATGGCCGTCAGTGTAAATTTTGTTCATTAGGTGAAGCTAGAAATAGTTTATCAGATCATAAAAAGTCTATTAGACCGTCAAAAATAATTGAAGTTATGAATATAATAGAAGCTAACAACATTAATAGATATAAAAGAGTACTCATTAATGGTGGTACAACTCGTAATTATGATATTGGTTTTGAAATGCACAAACAATTATTAATTTCTCTAAAACCTTTTTGTGAAAAAAACAATCTTAACAGTCATCTAATATCAATGCCCCCTAGAAATCTAAATAAAATAAAGGGGATTTCTGAATTTATTGATAGCTGGGCTATTAGTTTGGAAATATTTAATCCTAAATTATTTGATCAGATATGTCCTGGTAAATCACAGGACTACGGGAGAAATAATCTATTAGAAGCATACTTAGCTGCTGTTTCAGAGTTAGGTGAAGGCAATGTTTATGTTGGGTTTGTAGCGGGATTAGAACCTTTAAATGATTTAGTACAAGGAATGGAATTTTTTTCAAAAAATGGCATAGTTCCAGCAATAGCAGTCTTTCATCCCGATCATGGTTCTGAATATCAAAATCACCCTAGACCTATTTTTGAAGATATTTATAAAACATATATTGAGATGCATAAATTATATCAAAAATATGGATTCAAACCATTTATTATCGGTAGTGGTAGAAATTCACTTGATACTGAAGCGTACTACGGAGAAAAAAGAAATGATTAAATGCGGTTTATTTATAGCTTTTGAAGGAAATGATGGTGCAGGTAAATCAACGATTTCACGCGAAGTTTATGATATTTTATCTCTAGATTATAATAATATTGTTTTTTTAGATAAAAATTATCCTTTACTACCATCTGGGTATAGTATGTATCACATGGGAAAAATACGAGATATCCTTTGGGATTATGACATTTCAGCTCCATTGGGTGAACTTGGTAACCGGCATTGGATTCTATTGATAGCATCATGGTTTTCTGTTTTAGATAGTTTAATTATTCAACCTTGTTTATTGCAAGGTAAAATTATTATATGTGATAGTTGGTATTATAAATATCTAGCAAGATTCTTACTTAAATCCACGGAATTAGCAAAATTAAGTAAATCGGTTCTATCTATAAACACAAAACCAGACATGGTTATATATCTTGATGTTCCGCCAAACATTGCTGAAAAAAGGAAAAAAATATTAAAACCCAGTGAATCTGGAAAATTAGAGACAAATGAAAAGTATGATTTTATAGAATATCAAAAACACGTTCTTAATCAATACCAGACGTTTTATGATGACACTTGGAAAATTATTGATACTGACACATTAACTAAAGATGCAGTAATTAAATTAATAGTGGATATTATTCAAGTGGAAATGCTGAAAAAAATGTAATTACTGCAAGCTCTATATTTACTGAGGTTATTTTAGCTGGAGGGAAATAATGGATAAAGAATTTAGAAAATTAATATTAGCCTCCTCAGGAAATTCTTTCACCTTGTATTTGGAGATGATAATATCATTCACGCTAATCACATATCATTGGAACGGTGGAGCGATATACTCATCTTTATATACAATTTCATATGCTGCATCGTTACTATTTCTAACGCCCTATGTTTCGTCATTTGTGGATGAAAATATAAAACCAAAAAAGTACATTATTATCATTTCGTTACTTTGCGGTGTTATTACCACTTTTCAATACAACATTGATGACATTAATATATATATTCTTTATTCTTTTATTAAAAACATCCTTCGTTTATTTTTAGGACCTTCTAATTTTTTAATATTAAAAAACATATCAACCAACCAATTTGAAAAAAACTTTAGTTATTGGCAGATTTTATTTCAAATATACAAAATGTCGGCCCCGTTATTTTTAGGTTTTATTCTTATCTATTACTCAGTAAAACAAATTATTATTTTAATATCAGTGCTTTATTTTATTTCAGCAGTCTTATTATATTTTTGTTTCAGAACCATTGATTAATGTTAACCGCAAAAAAAACAAGATATCACTAATTAATTACTTTAATATGATGGAAGATAATAGAATATTGTTTTCATTTATTGTTATTTCCATTTTAACTTGTTTTGGCTATCTATCAGATAGTCTAATAGCTCTTAGCTTTATGAAGCAGGGATTAAATGGAAGCCATTATAGTTTTGCTATGTGTCTTTCAGGTGTTTCAGGTGTTTCAGGTGTTCTAATTGGTTTAGTATTTGGAAAGTATAAGATTAACATATCTTTAAATATTATGTTATCTTCATTCTTTTTGTGGGGGTCGGGGTATCTTTTAATAGGAATAACAAATCAATTTAACGATTTATTTCCTGATAAAATTAATTTATTTTTTATATTTTTAGCAATGGTAATAATAGGAGTAGGATCGTCTATGAATAATATTATTGTTACCATTTATATGCAGAAATTCGCAACGAATGATAACTCGGCTAAAATATTTGGCTTAACGTCAATTTCTGTTGGTTTTTCCATGTTTATTGGCCCTTTGATAGGTTCCACAATATCTTATTTTTTTTCCATAAGCATCGTTTTTTTTACAACATTTATAGGTATTTTTTTAACCATAATTGTGGTTGTTTTAATAAATCGTAAATCCACGTCATGACACAGTTTTACTGAGGGCCAGTGGAGAGTGTATTAGAGAAGGTATTAAAAGACAATTTAATGTTGTAAATAAATTTTTTGTTGTTTTTTAGATATGCCAAGTTTATTTATATTCATAACTTGGCTATTTAAATTAATATGAATTATGATTAATAAAAAATAAATTTATGATGGAGCGAGTTAAAGTTTAACTTAAATAATTGAAGTGAAATGGTTAGTGCTAAAATATATATTCGGCACTATGGGTGATGAATTTATATTGAGGGTTTTTGGTGTGATTTTATATTATGTAAGAGTTGATGGTTTATTCGGAAAATTAATTTACACTTAAGGTGTTAATTTTTTAATAATGTATTGCATAGAGTTTTCCTTAATATGGAAATATACTTTTCATGAGTTGTTAAGATTGTTTTATGAGCCGTGTAAATAATTTGATTTATTTTAAGTAATCATTTGACTGATTATTATGTCGGGTTATTTAGTGATGAGGATGAATATTTTTGTATCTAGGTAAATATTGAATGTGTGGAATTGTTCTTCCAGGAAAAATAATGGTTTCTATCGTGTTTTATAATTAAAGTGAGGTAAATGGATTTTACCTGAATGAATTATTCACAATAGCTATTCAGAAACGATGAAATTATGATTAAATTATCTGAGGTATTCGTCCACACTTCCTTTATCAGATTTATGCTTTGGTGACTTAAACGATTTTGAAAACTGTTTTTTAGTTTTTTATCGTATATATACCGGATAATACCTATATGTTGTCGTTCTTTTCAGGTATAGCCACTCATATTCTACTTACTTTTAGCTTCTTGGTAGTAAGATAACGCTTACAGAAGGCATTTAGAATTGCCAGAAAGTTGCTATTCTGCCTTTACTCACATTGCTAACATCTGTTTCTAGCGTTATGTTAATTAACTCAGCATCAATATATCGCTGAGAGGCCATTCGTCTTACTAAAATAAAAGTGGAAGGAACTTCCGATTTATTAACTTGCAAACAGAGCCTGGAGGAAAACCTATGGAGATGTTATCAGGAGCTGAAATGGTCGTCCGATCGTTAATTGATCAGGGCGTTAAGCATATATTTGGTTATCCGGGGGGGGCAGTACTGGATATTTATGATGCCCTACATACGGTTGGGGGCATTGAGCATATCCTGGTACGTCATGAGCAGGGGGCAGTTCATATGGCTGATGGTTATGCTCGTTCTACCGGGAAGGTTGGTGTGGTATTGATTACTTCCGGTCCAGGAGCAACCAATGCCATTACCGGTATTGCCACAGCTTATATGGATTCAATTCCAATGGTTGTATTGTCTGGTCAGGTAGCCAGTTCCTTAATTGGTAATGATGCATTCCAGGAATGTGACATGGTGGGGATCTCCCGCCCGATCGTGAAACACAGCTTTTTAGTGAAAAAAGCGGAAGATATTCCGAAAGTGCTGAAAAAAGCTTTCTATTTGGCCGCCAGTGGTCGTCCGGGGCCGGTAGTCATTGATTTACCAAAGGACACGGTAAATCCGGCAGTGAAACTCCCCTATATTTATCCTGAGCAGATAAGCATGCGCTCTTATAATCCGACGGTGCAAGGGCATAAAGGGCAGATTAAACGGGCACTAAAAAAACTGTTGAATGCGAAGAAACCCATCATATATGTAGGTGGTGGGGCAATTAATGCAGATTGTTCCGCAGAATTGCTGGTATTGGCAGAAAAATTCAACATTCCTGTTGTAAGCTCCCTGATGGGGTTAGGCAGTTTTCCGGCCACTCACCAGCAAAGCCTGGGAATGCTCGGTATGCACGGTACATTTGAAGCTAACAAAGCAATGCATAATTCCGATGTGATTTTTGCTGTTGGCGTACGTTTTGATGATCGTACAACCAATAACTTGGCGAAATATTGCCCGGAAGCAACTGTTTTGCATATTGATATCGATCCAACGTCAATTTCGAAAACTGTTGCCGCAGATATACCTATTGTTGGTGATGCTAAACCGGTGCTGCGGCAAATGTTGGAATTGTTGGAGACAGTGGAAGATACACAGGACCCGGATGCACTGAAAGATTGGTGGTTATCTATTCAGCAATGGCGTAGCCGTAAATGCCTCAATTTTGATCGCAGTGGTGAAAAGATTAAACCGCAAGCGGCTATCGAGGTTCTCTATCGTCTGACTAAAGGTGAAGCTTATGTCACTTCGGATGTTGGGCAGCATCAGATGTTTGTTGCATTGCATTACCCATTTGACAGGCCAAGACGTTGGATCAGTTCTGGTGGTTTAGGGACAATGGGATTTGGCTTACCGGCTGCGTTGGGGGTCAAATTGGGGAAACCGGAAGCAACAGTAGTCTGTGTGACGGGGGATGGCAGTATTCAGATGAATATTCAGGAATTGTCCACGGCGTTGCAATATGGGCTGCCAGTACTGGTTCTGAACTTGAATAACCGTTTCCTGGGGATGATAAGACAATGGCAAGACATGATTTATGCAGGCCGTCACTCTCAGTCCTATATGGAATCTTTGCCTGATTTTGTCAAACTGGCTGAAGCTTATGGTCATATTGGCATTTCTATCCAGAGTTATGACGAGCTGGAAGGTAAATTGGCAGAAGCTTTGAAAGAGGTGACTGAAAATCATCGGCTGGTATTTGTTGATGTCACAGTGGATGAAACTGAACACGTATATCCTATGCAGATCCGTGGAGGAGCAATGGATGAGATGTGGTTAAGCAAAACGGAGAGAACCTGATTATGCGCCGGATTTTATCTGTATTACTTGAAAACGAATCAGGGGCTTTGTCCCGTGTTGTTGGTCTGTTTTCCCAGCGTGGCTACAACATTGAAAGTTTAACTGTAGCACCAACTGACGATCCAACATTATCACGGATGACAATTCAGACTAAGGGCGATGCCAGGGTACTTGAACAGATTGAAAAGCAATTACACAAGCTGGTGGATGTGTTACGAGTCAGCGAGTTGGCATCGGGTTCTCATGTAGAACGTGAGATTATGTTGGTGAAATTGCAGGCCAGTGGGTATGGACGTGAAGAGATCAAGCGCAGTACCGATATTTTCCGTGGGCAGATCATTGATGTGACTTCTACCTTGTATACTGTGCAACTGGTAGGAACCAGCGATAAACTGGATGCATTTCTGGATGCCGTTCGTGACGTTGCTGAAATTGCTGAAGTTGCTCGTTCCGGTATTGTCGGTGTATCTCGTGGGGATAAAATTATGCGATGAAAAATCGCAAACTGCGGGGCAATATACATACATTTATGAGGCTCTGCGATAAAGTAGGGCCTTTTTTGGTGTCTATGAAGGAGTTAATGTGAAACTGGATGAAATCGCCCGCCTTGCAGGTGTTTCACGCACAACGGCCAGTTATGTGATTAATGGTAAAGCCAAACAATACCGTGTCAGTGATAAAACGGTAGAAAAAGTGATGGCAGTGGTCAAAGAGCATAATTACCATCCTAATGCTGTGGCAGCCGGTCTCCGTGCAGGACGCACTCGTTCTATTGGTCTGGTTATCCCAGATTTAGAAAATACCAGCTATACCCGCATTGCGAATTATCTCGAGCGCCAGGCTCGTCAGCGTGGTTATCAATTATTGATAGCCTGTTCAGAAGATCAGCCTGATAATGAAATGCGCTGCGTTGAGCACTTGTTACAACGCCAGGTGGATGCAATTATTGTTTCTACCGCATTACCGCCGGAGCATCCTTTTTATCAGCACTGGGCAAACCGCTCTTTACCTATTGTTGCGCTTGATCGTGCATTAGAAAATGAACATTTTATCAGCGTAGTGGGCGATGACTTTGAAGATGCAAAGATGTTGGCACAAGAGTTTCGTCAATTCCCCGCTGAATCTGTGCTGTATCTCGGCGCATTACCTGAACTGTCAGTCAGTTTTTTGCGTGAACAGGGATTTCGTGAAGCGTGGGAAGATGACCCTCGTCAGGTTATGTACCTTTATTCAAACAGCTATGAGCGTGATGCAGCGGCTGAAGTGTTCGCCAAGTGGTTGGAAACTCACCCAATGCCACAGGCGTTGTTCACTACCTCTTTTGCTCTGTTACAGGGAGTCATGGATGTTACGCTTAAACACAGTGGCCGGTTACCAAATCAATTGGTTATTGCGACTTTTGGTGATCATGAATTATTGGATTTCCTTGAGTGTCCGGTGCTTTCTGTAGCGCAGCGTCATCGTGAAGTGGCGGAACGGGTATTGGAACTGGTATTGGCGAGTCTGGATGAAAAACAGAAACCAAGACCCGGTATCACACGGATACATCGTGACTTATGCCGGCGAGGAAGCTTGAGTCGGAAATGATAATAAAAGCTCCTCATTAATTCTTTGATGGGGCGCTTTTGCTACCAGATTTGTAAAAGAAGTATGCAAGAACAACGTTAAGGCAATTTTTATCTGAGTGTTTCAGCGTACTCAAATGCAATTTCTTCCATACATAAATTGTTTAGTAGAAGAAAGGGCTGATAACAATGTCTTTTCAGATTGATGTTTGTCTGTTTTCTGCTTTGCTTTTACTGTTATTTATATATTAAATTGATTTTAATAATATTTATTGTGTGATGTTTTCATTGCCAATTGGTTTTAACGTTGAATGCATCAAATGAAATGATAAATATTTTTGTACATTCGTTGAATAGTAATGAAATGTAAATTATGTAAATAAATTAATAACACAATTATTTTTTCATTATTTTAGCGCAAACATTTATTCTCTTTTACTTGTAAAATTATTCAAAATTATCATGGCTTTAATTATTATTGATATTGCTAAATTTAATAATTATTCTCCTTAACTGCCAAAATTCTTCTACCAAATATAGCTAAAGCGCATCGGCTCTGGCTTGACAAGGTTTTCGTCCCATCCGTAAACTCCTTATTGTGGGGATTAGTGGGATAAAGTGGTAATTTTTGATCGCCTAAGGCAACCTGAAGATGTTTCGTGGAGCAACGTTGGTTAATCTCGATAGCAAGGGGCGGCTCGCCGTACCTACCCGATACCGGGTTATGCTAAACGAGGAATCACAAGGGCAAATGGTTTGTACCATTGACCTCCATCAGCCATGTCTGTTGCTTTATACACTACCTGAATGGGAAATTATTGAAGAAAAACTCTCCCGCTTATCCAGCATGAATCCGGCGGAACGCCGGGTACAACGTTTGCTCTTAGGTCATGCCAGTGAATGCCAAATGGATAGTGCAGGACGTCTTTTGTTAGCGAATACACTGCGTCAGCACGCAGGGCTAGCCAAAGAGGTCATGCTGGTTGGTCAGTTCAACAAATTTGAACTGTGGAATGAGCAGACTTGGTATCAACAGGTTAAGGATGACATTGCGGCTGAGCGATCTACTCAGGAACCTTTATCAGTACGGCTACAGGATTTATCACTATAAACATGGCAAACAGTCATTTTAAACATACCAGTGTATTGCTGGATGAAGCAGTCAATGGACTGAATATTCGTGAAGATGGAATCTATATTGATGGCACATTTGGTCGTGGTGGGCATTCGCGTCTGATTTTGTCGCAACTGGGGACGGCAGGTCGTTTAATTGCCATTGATCGTGATCCGCAGGCAATTGAAGCGGCAAAAGCGATCACCGATCCGCGTTTTTCAATAATACATGGGCCGTTTTCTGCATTGGCTCACCATGTAGAAGATGCCGGGCTGACCGGAAAAATCGATGGTGTATTACTGGATTTAGGTGTTTCCTCACCTCAGTTGGATGATCCGGAGCGTGGTTTTTCTTTTATGCGTGATGGGCCACTGGATATGCGGATGGATCCGACTCGCGGGCAGTCAGCGGCAGAATGGCTAATGAAAGCTGAAGCGGATGATATTGCATGGGTGTTAAAAACGTTTGGTGAAGAACGTTTCGCTAAACGTATTGCCAGAGTAATTGTTACACGTAATCAGGAAGAGCCAATTACCCGGACGAAAGCCCTGGCCGATTTGATTGCTCAGGCCAGTCCGGTGAAAGAGAAGCATAAGCATCCTGCGACAAGGAGCTTCCAGGCTATCAGAATTTATATCAACAGTGAGCTGGAAGAGATTGAGCAGGCGCTGAAGGGGGCATTACAGGCGCTTGCACCACAAGGGCGGCTTTCAGTTATCAGTTTTCATTCACTGGAAGATCGGATTGTTAAACGATTTATTCGTCATAACAGTCGTGGTCCACAGGTGCCGGCAGGATTGCCACTGACAGAAGAGCAATTGAAAGCGCAAGGTGGGCGTAGTCTGAAATCTGTTGGCAAGATGAAACCCTCAGAGGAAGAGGTAGTTGATAACCCACGGGCTCGTAGTTCTGTCCTACGTTTTGCTGAAAAAGTTAGTGAATAATGGCAGGTGAACGTCACGGGTTAACCGGTATTATCGGCAGTGATTTGCTTAGAAATGCCAAAATACCGTTGATCCTTCTAGTCGCTGTTATAGTTTCAGCCATAAGTGTTGTCACTATGACACATGAAACCCGTTTGTTGACGGCTAAAAGAGAACATCTGGTATTGGAACGTGATGCGTTGGATATCGAGTGGCGTAATTTGATCCTTGAAGAAAACGCCCTTGGTGATCACAGCCGAGTTGAACGGATAGCCGTTGAAAAAATGCATATGCAGCATGTTAATCCTGCACAGGAAAACATTGTTGTTTCACAGTGAGTCAATTGATGATTATAAGGTAAGCAATGAAAGCATCACGCTTCGCGAAGTTGAAACGGCAAGAAGATAAAGCCAGTTTTGTTAGCTGGCGTTTTGCCTTGCTGTGTGGAGGTATTGCCCTTGCTTTAATTTGCTTGCTGCTGAGAGTGGCTTACCTGCAAGTTATCAATCCGGAGCAATTGGTTAAAGAAGGGGATTTGCGTTCCCTGCGCGTACAGTCAATTCCGACTGCTCGCGGAATGATTAGCGATCGTATGGGGCGACCTCTGGCTGTCAGTGTGCCGGTAAATGCTGTTTGGGCAGATCCGAAAGAGGTATTTGAAAAAGGGGGAATGACTGATGATACCCGATGGAAAGCTTTGTCGGATGCGATTAATCTGCCGGTTGAACAACTTACCAGCAAAATTAGTGCTAATCCTAAAGGTCGCTTTGTTTATCTGGCGCGTCAGGTTAACCCATCGGTTGGTGATTATATTCATAAACTGAAATTGCCGGGAATTTATTTGCGTCAGGAATCCCGGCGTTATTACCCGTCAGGTCAGGTTACTGCTCATATTATTGGTGTGACTAACGTTGATGGTCAGGGTATTGAAGGTGTCGAAAAAAGTTTTGATCACTGGCTGACAGGTCAGCCGGGTGAACGGACGGTACGCAAAGACCGCTTTGGTCGTGTCATCGAAGATATTTCCTCTGTTGATAGTCTGGCGGCACACAATCTGGTATTGAGCATTGATGAACGTTTGCAGGCATTGGTTTACCGCGAACTGACCAACGCGGTTGCCTTTAATAAAGCGGAGTCCGGTACAGCGGTATTGGTGGATGTTAATACCGGCGAAGTGCTGGCAATGGCAAACAGCCCATCTTATAACCCAAATAATCGCATCAATACGTCAAAAGAAGCGATGCGTAACCGTGCTATCACCGATATTTTCGAGCCGGCTTCAACAGTTAAGCCTCTGGTGGTCATGGCCGCGCTGAATGATGGTATTGTTAAAGAAAATACCGTTATTAATACAGTGCCTTATAGGATCAGCGGCAAGGAAATTAGAGATGTGGGCCGTTACTCAGAATTATCTATCACGGGTATCTTACAAAAATCAAGTAACGTTGGTGTTTCTAAGCTGGCGTTAGCGATGCCTGCGACAGAGTTAGTGGATGTTTATTCACGCTTTGGGTTGGGAAGACCGACCAATCTGGGGTTGGTCGGAGAAAGCAGTGGCTTATATCCAATAAACAGGCAACGGTGGTCAGATCTTGATAGGGCCACCTTTTCTTACGGCTATGGGTTGATGGTTACGCCATTACAGTTAGCGCGGGTCTATGCAACGATTGGCAGCATGGGTGTTTATCGCCCCTTGTCGATTACTAAGGTTGATCCACCCGTGCCAGGTACAAGGGTATTTCCTGAGCCAATTATGCGCACGGTCGTCCATATGATGGAAAGTGTGGCTTTGCCCGGTGGTGGTGGAACACCCGCAGCGATAAAAGGTTATCGGATTGCAATCAAAACCGGCACTGCGAGGAAAGTCGGGCCGGATGGCAAATATGTTAATCGATATATCTCTTACACCGCAGGTATTGCTCCTGCAAGTAATCCAAGATTTTCACTGGTTGTGATCATTAATGATCCACAAGCAGGTAAGTATTACGGCGGTGCGGTTTCTGCGCCGGTATTTGGTGCCATTATGGGCGGTGTTCTGCGCATCATGAATGTGGAGCCGGATGCTTTGGCGGCAGGTGATAAAAATGAATTTGTGATTAATAAGAAAGAGGATACAGGTGGCAGATCGTAATCTACGCGATTTACTCGCGCCATTGGGTATTGATGCCCCAGAGTGCGTGTTACGCGAAATGACATTGGACAGCCGTAAATCGGCTGCCGGAGATCTGTTTGTTGCCATTAAAGGGCATCAGGCAGATGGTCGACACTACATTCCTCAGGCCATCGCACAAGGTGTCGCGGCGGTTATTGCAGAAGCCCTGGGCGAAGCTGATAACGGGACTGTGCAGGTTATGCACGGTGTTCCGGTTGTTTATGTGAGTGATTTGAATAATAAGTTATCACAATTAGCCGGTGAGTTTTATCGCCATCCTGGTAATAAATTGCGTCTGATTGGTGTTACTGGAACCAATGGAAAAACAACCACTACTCAATTAATTGCTCAGTGGAGTCACGGATTAGGTGAAACTAGTGCAGTAATGGGAACTGTTGGTAATGGATTACTGGAGCGAGTGGCGCCGAGTGAAAATACCACCGGTTCAGCCGTTGATATTCAACTGGATCTGCAACAACTTGTTCGGCAAGGGGCGACCTTTGCGGCAATGGAGGTTTCTTCTCACGGGCTGATTCAGGGTCGGGTGGCTGCGTTGCCATTTGAGGCGGCGGTATTCACCAATTTGAGCCGTGATCATCTTGATTACCACAGTGATATGGAGCACTACGAAGCAGCTAAGTGGTTGTTATTCTCTATTCACAATGTGAAACAACAAATCATTAATGTTGATGATGATATTGGCCTGAAGTGGTTATCCCGTTTATCACAAGCAGTTGCTGTGACGATGGAGAACCGTCTGCCGGAAAACTGGCAGGGGCGTTGGTTGGCGGCTCGTGAAATAAAATATTACGATAAAGGTGTCTCTATTACTTTCGAGTCTAGTTGGGGAGGCGGTACAATTGATAGTTCTCTGATGGGAGCATTTAACGTCAGTAACTTGTTGTTGGCACTTTCTACTTTATTAGCATTGGATTATCCACTAGAAAAACTACTTGAAACAGCTTCCTGCTTAGAACCTGTCTGCGGGAGAATGGAAGTATTCACTGCACCGAGTAAACCAACTGTTGTTGTCGATTATGCTCATACGCCTGATGCATTGGAAAAGGCGTTGGTAGCTGCTCGTTTGCATTGTAAAGGTAAGCTTTGGTGCGTTTTTGGTTGTGGTGGTGATCGTGATAAAGGCAAACGCCCTTTGATGGGAGGCGTAGCAGAGCAGTGGGCTGATTATGTGATTGTGACTGATGATAACCCGCGCAGTGAAGAACCACAGGCAATCGTTGCTGACATTCTGACGGGTTTTCTTGACCCGGGGCGAGCAATAGCGATTCATGGCCGTGTTGAAGCGGTAACCAGTGCCATCATGCGGGCAAGAGCAGATGATGTTGTATTGATCGCGGGTAAAGGTCATGAAGATTATCAATTGGTAGGTCATCGTCGCTTGGATTACTCAGATCGATTGACTGTTGCCCGGTTGCTGGGGGTGATCGCATGATTTCCCTTACACTGCAACAACTGGCGCAAGTTACTGATGGCGTACTGAAACAGGTTACTGAACAGCAGGCCGCAGATATCTATATCAGTGATGTTACTACTGACAGCCGCAAAGTTGGAAATGACAGTCTGTTTATTGCATTGAAAGGTGAGCGTTTTGATGCCCATGATTTTTCTGTTGATGCAGTAAATGCGGGGGCCAGTGCTTTGTTGGTCAGCCGTGTACTGGATGTTCATTGTCCGCAAGTCGTGGTCAAAGATACTCGTCTGGCTATGGGTAAATTGGCTGGCTGGGTTCGTCAACAGAGTCACGCTCGTGTCGTTGCGCTGACAGGGTCATCCGGTAAAACATCGGTGAAAGAGATGACCGCTGCGATTCTGCGTCAGTGCGGTAATACGCTCTATACTGTGGGTAATCTGAATAATGATATCGGTGTGCCGCTGACATTGTTCAGACTGACAGAACAACATGAGTTTGCCGTGATTGAATTAGGTGCAAGCCATATTGGTGAGATTGCCTATACCACGGAAATGACCCGACCAGAAACGGCACTGGTAAATAATCTGTCTACTGCACACTTGGAAGATTTTGGTTCTCTGGCGGGTATTGCAAAAGCGAAAGGGGAAATTTTTGTCGGTCTTCCAGAAAATGGTACTGCCATTATCAATATGGAAAGCAATGATTGGACGCACTGGCAACAAGTTATCGGTGACAAAAAAGTACAGCGTTTTTCCATACAACAAGCATCAGATACTGATTTTTACGCTACAGATATTCAGGTCAAACAGTTGACTACGGACTTTTGTCTGCATACTCCCGCTGGCAGCACAGAAATCACTTTGCCATTACCGGGAAAACACAATGTTGCCAATGCGTTAGCTGCCAGTGCGTTGGCAATTTCTGTTGGCGCAACGTTAAAAGATGTCCGTCTTGGCTTATCCGGGCTGAAACCTGTATCAGGTCGGTTGTTTCCAATCAATCTGGCAGAAGGAAAATTGCTGCTTGATGACACTTATAACGCCAATGTCGGTTCGATGACCGTTGCGGCTCAAGTGTTATCACAAATGCCGGGTTACCGGGTAATGGTTGTTGGTGATATGGGTGCGTTGGGTGAACAATCAGAAGACTACCATCGTCAGGTTGGTGAAGCTGCGGCTTTGGGGGGTATCGATAAGGTATTCAGTGTGGGCGCGTTAAGTGTTCACATTAGTGAAGCGAGTGGATGTGGACAGCATTTTGCGGATAAAGCCGCGTTGGTTGCAGCGTTGGTTCCACTATTACAACAACACACAGTGATTTCCGTTTTAGTTAAAGGTTCGCGCAGCACTGCGATGGAAGATGTCGTCAGCGCATTACAGGAGAGCTTCACATGTTAGTTTGGCTGGCCGAATATCTGGTCAAGTATCACACCGGCTTTAATGTCTTTTCTTATCTGACGTTTAGAGCCATCGTCAGCCTGCTGACTGCACTGGCTATCGCATTATGGATGGGGCCGCGTTTAATCGCTTTCCTGCAAAAATTACAAATTGGGCAGGTTGTTCGCAATGATGGGCCGGAATCTCACTTTAGCAAGCGTGGTACACCGACGATGGGGGGATTGTTGATCCTGTTTTCAATCACGATTTCTGTACTGTTGTGGGCTCGTTTGAATAACCCCTATGTCTGGTGTGTACTGACTGTTCTGATTGGCTACGGCATTGTTGGTTTCGTGGATGATTATCGCAAAGTTGTGCGCAAAGATACTAAGGGGTTGATTGCCCGTTGGAAGTATTTCTGGCAGTCCGCTCTGGCATTGGGTGTGGCATTTACGATGTACAGTGTTGGGAAAGATACCCCAGCAACGCAATTAGTCGTGCCATTCTTTAAAGATGTGATGCCGCAACTGGGTGTGCTTTACATTCTGTTGACCTACTTCGTGATTGTCGGGACCAGCAATGCGGTGAATCTGACTGACGGGTTGGATGGTTTGGCAATTATGCCAACCGTTTTTGTTGCGGCGGGTTTTGCCCTTGTGGCATGGGCAACAGGTAACGTCAATTTTGCCAATTATCTGCATATTCCTTACCTGAACTATGCGGGTGAGCTGGTTATCGTCTGTACTGCGATTGTTGGCGCTGGATTAGGTTTCCTGTGGTTCAACACTTATCCGGCTCAGGTTTTCATGGGTGATGTGGGCTCTTTGGCATTAGGTGGTGCACTTGGAACCATTGCTGTGTTGCTGCGCCAGGAATTTTTGCTGGTAATTATGGGTGGTGTATTCGTAGTAGAAACCCTATCAGTCATCTTGCAAGTGGGTTCTTTTAAACTGCGTGGACAGCGTATCTTCCGTATGGCACCTATTCACCATCATTATGAATTGAAGGGCTGGCCGGAACCGCGCGTTATCGTGCGTTTTTGGATTATTTCTCTGATGTTAGTACTGATTGGCCTGGCAACATTGAAGGTACGTTAATCATGGCAGATTATTTGGGTAAAAAAGTCGTCATTATCGGGTTGGGGTTAACCGGCCTCTCCTGTGTTGACTTTTTTATGGCGCGAGGTGTGATCCCCCGTGTGATGGATACCCGTTCAACACCGCCTGGCAGAGATAAATTACCTGATGATGTTGAGTGTCATAGTGGAAGCCTAAATGTTGGTTGGTTAATGGATGCTGACTTGATTGTTGCAAGTCCAGGGGTTGCTCTGACAACAGTCGAATTGCAGGCTGCGGCTAATGCAGGCATTGAAATTGTTGGTGATATCGAGTTGTTTTGCCGTGAAGCAACAGCACCGATAGTCGCAATTACGGGTTCTAATGGCAAAAGTACTGTCACCAGCCTGGTTGGTGAAATGGCGAAAGTGGCTAATTGGCAGGTGGGTGTTGGCGGTAATATTGGCCTTCCCGCATTAGAATTATTGAAGAAATCCTGTCAGCTTTATGTTTTAGAACTTTCTAGCTTCCAGTTGGAAACCACATATAGCCTGAAAGCAGCGGCAGCTGCTGTGCTTAATGTGACTGAAGACCATATGGACCGTTATCCGCAGGGCTTATCTCAGTACCGGGCAGCTAAATTGAGAATTTATCATCAGGCGAAGAGATGCGTTGTGAATGCTCAGGATGCTCTGACATTACCTGAAACGGGTATGGACAGCCGTTGTATCAGCTTTGGTGTCGATTGTGGTGACTACCAGTTTGATAGTGAAAGTGTACTTTTGAAAATCCACAACCAATTACTGCTGGCGACAGATGAAATTAAACTGACAGGGCGGCATAACTACGTCAATGGATTGGCTGCACTGGCGTTAGCCGATGCGGTTGGGATTCCCCGTAAAGCTAGTTTGGCGGCATTGAAAGTTTATCCGGGGCTTAACCATCGTTTCCAACTTGTCCATTTGAAGAATGGGGTGCGCTGGATTAACGATTCTAAGGCGACGAATGTTGGCAGTACGGAAGCGGCGCTTAATGGTCTGAAGGTGGATGGCACTCTTTATTTGTTGTTGGGGGGGGAGGGTAAGTCAGCAGACTTTTCACCGCTCAAGCCTTTTCTTAGTGGAAATAAAGTTCGGCTTTACTGCTTTGGCCTTGATGGGAAACGACTGACACAACTCCGTCCAGAAATGGCGACATTGACTGAAACGATGGAACAGGCGATACGCGATATTGCACCGCGATTGGTTGCCGGCGACATGGTGCTGTTATCTCCTGCTTGTGCAAGCCTTGATCAGTTCCGTAATTTTGAACAGCGCGGTCATGAGTTTGCCCGTTTGGCAGAGGAGTTGGGCTGATGTCTATTCCGGGGTTCAGTAGATTAAAAGACTGGGTTATTGGTGGTCGTGAAACTGATGTCACCAATATGGTGTTGTACGATCGCACACTGGTTTGGCTGACACTCGGATTGGGGATTATCGGTTTTGTCATGGTGACTTCGGCATCAATGCCGGTTGGGCAGCGTCTTGCAGAAGATCCTTTTCTGTTTGCCAAACGTGATGCGATTTACCTATTGCTGGCTTTCGGGTTGTCATTAATCACACTACGTATTCCGATGAATTTCTGGCAGCGCTATAGCAACCTGATGCTGCTTATTTCCGTTATTCTGCTGCTGGTTGTGCTGGTGGTAGGAAGCTCAGTAAACGGTGCATCGCGTTGGATTGCTCTTGGGCCTTTGAGAATTCAGCCTGCTGAATTATCGAAACTTT
Organism: Photorhabdus stackebrandtii; assembly: GCF_011189495.1. Classification (NCBI taxonomy): domain Bacteria; kingdom Pseudomonadati; phylum Pseudomonadota; class Gammaproteobacteria; order Enterobacterales; family Morganellaceae; genus Photorhabdus; species Photorhabdus stackebrandtii. The sequence goes on along the minus strand of NZ_PUJV01000009.1, from coordinate 156,805 downwards.
CTTTGTTTTGCTATCTCGCCAGTTATTTGGTGCGCAAAGTAGAAGAAGTACGGAATAACTTCTGGGGATTCTGTAAGCCAATGGGCGTGATGGTCGTGTTGGCCGTATTACTTTTGGCTCAGCCTGACCTGGGAACGGTGGTAGTGCTATTTGTAACAACATTAGCCATGTTATTTCTGGCGGGAGCAAAACTATGGCAGTTTCTGGCGATTATTGGTTCAGGGGTATTCGCGGTAGTTTTGTTAATTATTGCTGAACCTTACCGTATACGCCGTGTAACTTCCTTTCTGGATCCCTGGGAAGATCCGTATGGCAAAGGTTATCAGTTAACGCAATCTTTGATGGCTTTTGGTCGTGGGGAGTTTTTAGGGCAGGGGTTAGGAAATTCAGTACAGAAGCTGGCATACCTGCCGGAAGCACATACTGACTTTATTTTCTCTGTTTTGGCAGAAGAATTAGGTTACGTAGGTGTGGTTTTGGTGTTGTTAATGATATTCTTCGTCGCTTTTCGCGCGATGACTATAGGTCGTCGCGCATTGCAGATGGATCAGCGTTTTTCCGGTTTTCTGGCTTGTTCGATTGGTATCTGGTTCAGCTTTCAGGCTCTGGTTAATGTTGGGGCAGCTGCGGGTATGCTGCCGACTAAAGGGCTGACTTTACCTCTGATTAGTTACGGTGGTTCAAGTTTGCTGATTATGTCGACAGCTATCGTATTGCTATTAAGAATTGATTTTGAAACACGCTTGGCAAAAGCACAGGCGTTTGTAAGGAGTCCACGATGAGTGGCAAAACCCGACGTTTGATGGTGATGGCAGGTGGAACCGGAGGGCATGTCTTTCCGGGTCTGGCTGTGGCTCATCATTTAAAAGACCAAGGCTGGGAAGTTCGCTGGTTGGGAACAGCCGATCGCATGGAAGCTGATTTAGTGCCAAAACATGGCATTGAGATTGAATTTATTCAGATTTCTGGCCTGCGTGGTAAAGGGATCAAAGCACTGTTAGTCGCGCCGGCACGAATTTTCAAAGCAATTCGTCAGGCAAAGGCGATTATACGTCGTTATCAGCCAGATGTTGTGCTCGGAATGGGGGGATATGTTTCTGGTCCGGGTGGCATTGCTGCGTGGATGAGTGGCGTTCCGGTTGTCCTGCATGAGCAGAATGGTATTGCCGGGCTGACAAACCGGTGGTTGGCGAAAATTGCGATAACTGTTTTACAGGCATTTCCCGGTGCATTTCCAAAAGCGCCTGTTGTTGGGAACCCTGTTCGCGAAGATGTGCTGGCATTACCTACACCTGAGCAACGTTTGACAGGGCGTGAAGGCCCAATTCGGATTTTGGTTGTTGGTGGCAGTCAAGGGGCGAGAATTCTAAACCAGACGATGCCTGAAATTGCTGCCCGTATGGGTGATAAAATTACTGTCTGGCACCAGACAGGTAAAGGGGCTAAAGAAAGTGTTCGGAATGCCTATAACAGTTCAGTTAAATGCAAACATAAAGTTACTGAATTTATTGACGATATGGCGCAAGCTTATGCTTGGGCTGATCTGGTGATTTGCCGTTCTGGCGCGTTGACAGTCAGCGAAATGGCAGCGGCTGGATTACCTGGGATTTTTGTCCCATTTCAGCATAAAGATCGCCAGCAATACTGGAATGCGTTACCACTGGAAAGAGCTGGCGCGGCAAAAATACTGGAGCAACCACAATTTACGGTTGATGCAGTCATCGAATTATTAATTCAGTGGCAACGTCCACAATTGTTGAAAATGGCAGAGAAAGCCCGTTCAGCAGCAATTATTGATGCAACTGAGCGAGTATCGGCGGTATTAATCAATGCCGCGAAAAAATGATTCAGATCGTCTTAAACAGGACGGTGAAGTAAACCCATATAGTGAAGAAAAAAACGTGAATACACAACAATTGGCGAAATTAAGAGCTTTCGTGCCTGAGATGAGAAAAGTCAGGCACATCCACTTTGTCGGCATTGGTGGTGCTGGCATGGGAGGGATCGCCGAAGTGTTGGCTAATGAAGGTTATCAGATTAGTGGATCTGATTTGGTGCCAAATCCAGTCACTCGGCAACTCACTAAACTGGGTGCTCAGATTTACTTTAACCATCGTCCTGAAAATGTACTGGATGCCAGTGTTGTTGTGGCTTCAACCGCAATACTGGCGGATAACCCGGAAATTATCGCTGCGCGTGAAGCTCGAATTCCGGTCATTCGCAGAGCAGAGATGCTGGCAGAACTGATGCGCTACCGTCATGGTATTGCTATTGCCGGTACTCATGGCAAAACAACAACAACAGCGATGGTTTCCAGCATCTATGCACAGGCTGGCTTAGATCCCACTTTTGTTAATGGTGGTTTAGTTAAAGCCGCAGGAACACATGCTCGTCTTGGCAGCAGCCGCTATTTAATTGCGGAAGCTGATGAAAGTGATGCTTCTTTCCTGCATTTACAGCCAATGGTAGCGGTAATTACAAATATCGAAGCGGATCATATGGATACTTATCATGGTGACTTCGAAAACCTGAAACAGACGTTTATCAATTTCTTGCACAATTTACCTTTTTACGGGCGTGCGGTGATGTGTATTGATGATCCGGTTGTCAAAGAGTTAATCCCCCGTGTGGGACGCTATATCACGACTTATGGCTTTAGTGAGGAAGCAGACGTACGTATCACTCATTATGAGCAAAAAGGGGCTCAGGGATATTTTACTGTCAGTCGTCAAGATATGGCTGATCTAAAGGTCGTATTGAATGCACCGGGTCGCCATAATGCGCTGAATGCAGCAGCAGCAGTTGCTGTTGCGACTGAGGAAGGCATTTCTGGCAACCATATTCTGGCTGCGTTGGCAGGTTTTCAGGGTACCGGGCGTCGTTTTGATTTTCTGGGGAGTTTTTCTCTGAAACATGTTAACGGCAAAGAGGGCAGTGCAATGCTGGTTGATGATTATGGTCATCATCCAACGGAAGTGGATGCAACTGTTAAAGCAGCCCGTGCTGGTTGGCCGGATAAACGTATCGTGATGGTATTTCAGCCTCATCGTTATACCCGGACCCGTGATCTTTACGATGACTTTGCCAATGTATTGAATCAGGTCGATGTATTACTGATGCTGGATGTTTACTCTGCTGGTGAAGCCGTTATTCCAGGGGCGGATAGCCGCTCGTTGTGCCGTACAATCCGTAGCCGCGGTAAGTTGGATCCCATTCTGGTATCTGATCCGGAAAAGGTAGCTGCTGTGTTGGCTCAGGTACTGGACGGTAATGATTTAGTTCTGGTTCAAGGTGCCGGGAATATAGGCAAAATAGCACGTAATCTGGCTGAAACAAAATTACAGCCATCTTTGAATGAGGAAAAACACAATGGCTGAGAAAGTCGCGGTACTGCTGGGAGGAACTTCCGCTGAACGTGAAGTTTCACTGTTATCGGGACAAGCCGTGCTGGCTGGATTGAAAGAAGCAGGTATTAATGCACATCCGGTTGATACAAAAGATTTTCCTGTCACTCAGCTGAAAGAGGCGGGGTTTGAGAAAGTTTTTATCGCGCTTCATGGGCGTGGTGGGGAAGACGGTACTTTGCAAGGTGTCTTAGAGTTTTTGCAGTTGCCTTATACTGGTAGTGGCGTGATGGCTTCTGCATTATCGATGGATAAATTGCGGACAAAACAGTTATGGCAGGGGATCGGGCTAACTGTTTCACCTTATGTTCCAATTAATTCTAAGCAATTTGAACAATTTACTGATTTGCAACTCAAAGAGTATATAGCCGATTTAGGTTTGCCATTAATTATTAAGCCAAGCCTGGAGGGTTCCAGTGTTGGAATGACTAAGGTGAACGAGATTTCAGAGTTGCGTGGTGCGCTGGAAACGGCATTTCATTATGACACTGACTTGCTGGTAGAAAAATGGTTGTACGGCCCGGAATACACGGTAGCTATCCTCGGTGATATGGCTTTACCTTCTATTCGTATTCAGCCCGCTGCTGTTTTTTATGACTATGATGCAAAATATCTGTCTGAGGAAACAAAGTATTTTTGTCCAAGTGGCTTAAGTGATGAAAAAGAGCAACAACTGACAGAACTGGCACTTAAAGCTTATAAGTCAGTTGGATGCAGCGGCTGGGGCCGGGTGGATATCATGATGGATACTGATGGTGGTTTCTATCTGCTGGAAGTGAATACTTCCCCAGGGATGACCAGTCATAGTCTGGTGCCGATGGCGGCACGTCAGGCCGGGTTAAGTTTTTCACAGTTGGTGGCAAAGATTCTGGAGTTGGCTGATTGATATGTCTCAAGCGGCCCTGAAAGTAAGGGAACGGGATAACGAAAATAACAGTTCCCGCCCCAGTAATGGCTCTTATTTGGCAGGGCTTATTTTCTTCCTGATGGTTCTTGGGACCATTGTTTGGGGGGGCTGGGCAGTCCTGAACTGGATGAAAGATGCTAATAGATTGCCTATTTCAAAACTAGTGGTAACGGGTGAGCGTCACTACACTACCAATGATGCTATCCGGCAGGCAATTTTGTCATTAGGGCAACCGGGAACTTTCATGACGCAGGATGTGAATATTATTCAGCAACATATTGAACGGATGCCGTGGATCAGACAAGTCACTGTTCGTAAACAGTGGCCTGATGAACTGAGAATTCATCTGGTAGAATATGTTCCTTATGCGCGTTGGAATGACTCACAGATGCTGGATGCAGAAGGGCTGGTATTCAGTATACCGGCTGAATGGGAAGCTAAAAGTAGTTTTCCGATGCTTTATGGTCCACAAGGCAGCGAGAAAGAGGTACTGGATGGCTATCGGGCTATGGCTAAACTTCTTGCTGCCAATAAATTGAAACTGAAAGTGGCGGCAATGACTGCACGTCGCTCTTGGCAACTGACACTGGATAATGATATCCGGCTGAAGTTGGGAAGAATGGATACAACAGGCCGTATTAAACGTTTTATCGAGCTTTATCCGCTGCTACAGCAGAACACAGAGAAAAGAGTAGATTATGTGGATTTGCGTTATGACAGTGGTGCGGCGGTAGGTTGGGCACCTTTACTAATTGATGCTCCTAATGCCCGGGTCAATGGGCAATAAACAGTTACTGGCAATAATATAGAGGCAGGCAGAACAACAATGATCAAATCGACGGACAGAAAATTAGTAGTTGGCCTTGAGATTGGCACAGCAAAGGTATCTGCCCTTGTTGGTGAAATTCTGCCCGATGGTATGGTTAATATTATCGGGGTGGGAAGCTGTCCATCCCGCGGTATGGATAAAGGCGGTGTAAACGACCTGGAATCGGTTGTTAAATGTGTACAGCGGGCTATCGATCAGGCTGAATTAATGGCGGATTGCCAAATTTCTTCTGTTTATCTGGCGTTATCTGGAAAACATATCAGTTGTCAGAATGAAATCGGGATGGTTCCTATTTCTGAAGAGGAAGTCACCCAGGAAGATGTAGACAATGTTGTTCACACTGCCAAATCCGTTCGTGTACGTGATGAATACCGGATTCTGCATGTTATTCCTCAAGAATATGCGATCGATTATCAGGAAGGCATTAAAAATCCGGTGGGACTTTCCGGCGTGCGTATGCAGGCGAAAGTTCACTTGATTACCTGCCATAATGATATGGCGAAAAATATTGCAAAAGCCGTTGAACGCTGTGGTTTAAAAGTCGACCAGCTTATTTTTTCCGGGCTGGCTGCCAGCTATGCTGTGTTGACTGAAGACGAGCGTGAACTGGGTGTTTGTGTGGTAGATATTGGCGGCGGGACGATGGATATTGCAGTGTATACCGGCGGAGCACTGCGTCATACCAAAGTCATCCCTTATGCAGGTAACGTCGTCACCAGCGATATTGCTTATGCCTTTGGTACTCCACCAAGTGATGCAGAAACGATAAAAGTACGCCACGGTTGTGCGCTAGGTTCGTTGGTTAGCAAAGATGAAAGTGTGGAGGTACCAAGTGTTGGTGGGCGCCCACCACGTAGCTTACAGCGCCAGACACTGGCTGAGGTCATTGAGCCGCGTTACATCGAATTACTGAATTTAGTGAATGATGAAATCCTGCGATTGCAGGAACAGTTACGCCAGCAGGGTGTTAAACACCATCTGGCTGCGGGTATTGTCCTGACCGGTGGTGGTGCTCAGATTGATGGTTTGGCTGAATGTGCCCAGCGTGTATTCCACGCTCAGGTGCGTATTGGTCAACCTCTTAATATTACTGGTCTGACGGACTATGCGCAGGAACCCTATTATTCAACAGCAGTAGGGTTGCTGCATTACGGAAAAGCCTCTCACCTTAATGGTGATGCGGATATTGAAAAACATGCTTCAGTGAGTCGCTGGTTTAAAAAAGTCAGTAGCTGGCTGAAAAAAGAGTTTTAATTTTATACAGAGACTGCATCTGTTTTTTTGGTCTCGATATAAAGGCACAAAGCGGAGAGAAACTATGTTTGAACCAATAGAATTAACCAATGACGCGGTGATTAAGGTCATCGGCGTCGGCGGGGGCGGCGGTAACGCTGTTGAGCACATGGTGCGCGAGCGCATCGAAGGTGTTGAATTCTTTGCAGTAAATACGGATGCTCAGGCATTGCGTAAAACTGCTGTCGGCCAGACTATCCAGATTGGTAATGGTATTACTAAAGGTCTGGGGGCTGGTGCAAACCCGGAAGTTGGCCGTACTGCTGCGCAAGAAGATCGTGATGCATTGCGCACTGCTCTTGATGGCGCGGATATGGTATTTATCGCTGCGGGTATGGGCGGTGGTACTGGCACCGGTGCAGCACCTGTGGTAGCTGAAATTGCAAAAGAACTTGGCATTTTGACGGTTGCCGTCGTTACCAAACCTTTCAATTTTGAAGGTAAGAAACGTATGGCCTTTGCTGAACAAGGGATCACTGAACTATCCAAACATGTGGATTCATTGATTACCATTCCTAATGACAAACTGCTGAAAGTTCTTGGTCGCGGTATTTCATTATTGGATGCTTTCGGGGCGGCGAATGACGTCTTGAAAGGGGCGGTTCAGGGTATCGCTGAACTGATCACACGTCCAGGTCTGATGAACGTTGACTTTGCTGACGTGCGTACTGTGATGTCTGAAATGGGCTACGCGATGATGGGTTCGGGTATTGCACAGGGTGAAGACCGTGCAGAAGAAGCTGCTGAAATGGCGATTTCCAGCCCGCTTCTGGAAGATATCGACTTGTCAGGTGCTCGTGGTGTTCTGGTTAACATTACCGCTGGCTTTGATCTGCGTTTGGATGAGTTCGAAACTGTGGGTAACACTATTCGGGCATTTGCATCGGATAATGCAACCGTTGTTATCGGTACTTCTCTGGATCCAGATATGAATGATGAGTTGCGTGTAACTGTGGTTGCTACGGGTATTGGTATGGATAAGCGCCCTGAAATTACGCTGGTTACCAATAAAGTATCTCAGTCAAGCGTAATGGAACACCGTCATCAGCAAATGTCTGGCGGTATGTCTTCGTTGTCAGAAGAAAATAAACCCGCTGCAAAAGTGGTGAATGACCAAAGCGCACAAACTAGCAAGGAACCTGATTATTTGGATATTCCTGCATTTTTGCGTAAACAGGCCGATTAATAGCTAAAAAATTGGATTCTCCGCTTTTTGTGCTAAACTTCCCCGCCAGCCATAGTGTATAGTGGTTGGCAGGATGGATAACATTGCGAGATAAAATGATGATCAAACAAAGGACACTTAAACGTATTGTTCAGGCGACTGGTGTCGGTTTGCACACCGGTAAGAAAGTCACGCTGACAATGCGCCCAGCACCGGCTAACACCGGGGTCATCTATCGCCGCACTGACTTGAATCCACCGGTTGATTTTCCGGCAGATGCAAAATCCGTGCGTGATACTATGCTCTGTACTTGTTTGGTAAATGAGCATGACGTGCGAATCTCAACGGTCGAGCACCTGAATGCAGCGCTTGCAGGGCTGGGTATTGATAATATTATTATCGAAGTTGACGCGCCAGAAATTCCTATTATGGATGGCAGTGCCAGCCCGTTTGTTTTCCTGCTGTTAGATGCGGGTATTGAAGAGCTGAACACATCTAAAAAATTCCTGCGTATTAAAGAAGCTGTGCGTGTGCAAGAGAGCGATAAGTGGGCAGAGATGACACCTTATAATGGTTTCAGTCTGGATTTCACTATTGACTTTAATCACCCTGCGATTGATTCAAGTTCTCAACGTTACTGTCTGGATTTTTCGGCAGAAGCGTTTGTTCGCCAAATCAGTCGTGCGCGTACTTTCGGTTTTATGCGTGATATTGAGTACTTACAATCTAAAGGCTTATGTTTAGGCGGCAGCTTTGATTGTGCAATTGTTGTTGATGACTATCGCGTGCTCAATGAAGATGGCCTGCGTTTTGAAGACGAATTTGTCCGCCATAAGATGCTGGATGCAATTGGTGATCTGTTTATGTGTGGCTACAATATCATTGGCGCATTTACTGCGTTCAAATCTGGTCACGCACTGAACAATAAACTGCTCCAGGCAGTTCTGGCTCAAGAAAGTGCATGGGAACTGATCACTTTTGAAGATGAAGCTGAAATGCCGCTGGCTTTTCGTGCTCCATCAACTGTAATGGCATAACGCTTAGTGTGCCAGAGGATAACTCAATGATGCATCTCAGTGGGTTATGCTATCAGTGATTTGGTTCTCGCTGATGTTCTTTACTCAGCGTTAGTATTTCTTCTTAGCTGTGCTGGCACTCTCTCCGGCCAGTGCAGCTAATCGTTCTAACCTTTCCTTCAGCTTTCTTGGACTACGATTCGCTAATATAATGAGTTCCTTAGCACTTTCCTGGCTTAACTGACGTACCGGTAAGGTTTTGTGATTGTCACTCATTGTTTTTGCGAAGCTCTGCGCACTATTGTTATGCTTAATCATTAGTGATGGGTTAATCCTGATGTCGATAGAAGACAATGATGGTAGAATTTCACTCCTTAACGCAGAGAGTAACGTTGGCAGCTCGTAACGCAATCTGGTCATCCAACTGGCGTTTCCTGCTTCCAGTATCAGAATTTGTTTGCGATAATTGGCGACCCGGCACCACGGATGTAGCTGTGCGGGAAGCAGGCTGGTAACGGCACGGTTAAGTTTTAACAAAGCGACGGCACGTTGTTGGACAACATGTAGCGGGTTTTTCTCAACGGCAGCAGCGTCTTCAAAAAGAACATCTAATGATTGTGGGCGGCTATCGCGCATAATAAAAATAGCTCCGATATGATGAAGGATTAATGGGTATTCTAAATCTTTGGCGACAATTTGGCAGAGGTTATTTCTGGTCACATCTGTTATTAGGGGTGGTTGCGGCAAGTATTGGCGTTCCTTCCATTTTCTCGGGTGTTACGGATAATATTCCGCAAACTAATACGTCACCCAGCCAGAGTTGGCAAAATCAGGCTCTATCGGCTTTTGATAACCTGTTCTCATTGCAAAATGTTCAACGTCAGCCTGCCAATGGTGTTAATTACTGGCAACAATATGCTGTACGCAATGTTATCCGGCAGCTTTCTTTTGCTTTTTCTGTTTCCCAGCCTATGAGTAATGAAACAGCAAAACAAAGTACCCGGTTAAGCTCTTCCTGTATTCAGCAGCTTGTGCTGGAAACGCTGAATGCATTGTTAATTAGGGAACCTGAGCCGGTTTCAGATATACAGTTTCTGACTGTTACACCACAATCTTCTCATACCCTGGTGTTTTGGATTGCCAAAGCTCAAGGTATTCGTGCAGGCCCTGCTGCTTACCTCTGAATCTTCGTTTTTTTATAAATTTCGAAATAAATAACTATTTGCTGGCTGCGAGATAGCAGCCTTATCTGAGATGTAACTAACTATGCTGATTAAATTATTAACTAAGGTTTTTGGTAGTCGTAATGATCGTACACTGCGTCGCATGCGTAAAGTTGTTGATGTCATCAACCGCATGGAACCCGAATTTGAAAAATTGTCTGATGAAGAGTTGAAGGGTAAAACAGTCGAATTCCGTACTCGTTTGGAAAAAGGTGAATTGCTGGAGAATTTGTTACCTGAAGCATTTGCAACAGTACGCGAAGCGAGTAAACGTGTATTTGCTATGCGTCATTTTGACGTTCAATTACTGGGTGGTATGGTTCTGAATGAGCGTTGTATTGCTGAGATGCGTACTGGTGAAGGTAAAACACTCACAGCGACTTTGCCTGCTTATTTGAATGCACTAACTGGACGTGGTGTTCACGTAGTCACCGTGAATGATTATCTGGCACAGCGTGACGCTGAAAATAACCGTCCATTGTTTGAATTTCTGGGATTGAGCGTGGGTATTAACCTGCCAGGTATGCCCGCACCCGCTAAACGCGAAGCATATGCAGCGGATATTACCTACGGCACAAACAACGAATATGGCTTTGACTATCTTCGTGACAATATGGCATTTAGCCCGGAAGAACGTGTTCAACGTAAATTACATTATGCGCTGGTGGATGAAGTTGACTCCATTCTGATTGACGAAGCGCGTACTCCATTGATTATTTCCGGCCCGGCTGAAGACAGTTCTGAACTTTATATCAAGGTCAATAAGCTGATCCCCAAACTGATTCGTCAGGAAAAAGAAGATTCAGAGACTTTCCAGGGAGAAGGCCACTTTTCTGTTGATGAGAAATCCCGTCAGGTTAACTTGACGGAACGCGGCTTGGTTCTGGTTGAGCAATTGTTGATGGAAGCCAAATTGATGGCAGAAGGTGAATCTCTGTATTCGCCAACTAATATTATGTTGATGCACCATGTTACTGCTGCTCTGCGTGCCCATGCTCTGTTTACCCGTGATGTTGACTACATCGTGAAAGAGGGTGAAGTCATTATTGTCGATGAACATACTGGCCGTACTATGCAGGGGCGTCGCTGGTCTGATGGGTTACATCAGGCTGTCGAAGCTAAGGAAAGTGTAGAAATTCAGAATGAAAACCAAACATTGGCTTCGATTACTTTCCAAAACTACTTCCGTCTGTACGAAAAATTGGCCGGTATGACCGGTACCGCCGATACAGAAGCATTTGAGTTCAGCTCTATTTATAAGCTCGATACCATTGTGGTGCCGACAAACCGCCCAATGATCCGCAGTGATTTGCCGGATCTGGTTTATATGACTGAAGCAGAAAAAATTGAAGCTATCATTGAAGATATCCGCGAACGTACCAGTAAGGGGCAGCCAGTATTGGTGGGAACGATTTCTATTGAAAAATCTGAACTGGTTTCCCGTGAGCTGACTAAAGCCGGTATTGAGCACAACGTGCTTAACGCTAAATTCCACGCAATGGAAGCGGATATCATTGCTCAGGCGGGTCAGGCGAGTGCAGTAACTATTGCGACTAACATGGCTGGTCGTGGTACAGATATTGTGCTGGGTGGTAGTTGGCAGGCAGAAATTGCTAAATTGACGGAACCAACAGAAGTTCAGATTGAAGAGATCAAAGCTGCATGGCAGGAGCGCCATGATATCGTTCTGGCTGCGGGTGGTTTGCACATCATTGGTACCGAGCGTCACGAGTCCCGTCGTATCGATAATCAGTTACGTGGGCGTTCTGGTCGTCAGGGAGATGCCGGCTCATCTCGTTTCTATTTGTCAATGGAAGATTCACTGATGCGTATTTTTGCATCTGATCGTGTCACTGGCATGATGCGTAAACTGGGTATGAAACCCGGTGAGGCGATTGAGCATCCGTGGGTAACCAAAGCTATCGCCAATGCTCAACGTAAAGTAGAAAGCCGTAACTTCGATATACGCAAACAATTGCTGGAATACGATGATGTTGCTAACGATCAGCGTCGTGCTATTTATGCTCAACGTAACGATTTGCTGGATGTCAGTGATGTTAGTGAAACTATTAGCAGTATTCGTGAAGATGTATTTAAAGCAACTATTGATGCTTATATTCCGCCTCAATCTTTGGAAGAGATGTGGGATGTAGAAGGCTTGCAGCAGCGTTTAATGGCTGATTTTGATTTGGAGCTACCGATCAAAGAGTGGTTGGATAAAGAGCCTGATCTACACGAAGAAACTTTACGTGAGCGTATCCTTGAACAGGCTGTTGAAATCTATAAACGTAAAGAAGAGATTGTCAGTACTGAAATGATGCGTAACTTCGAGAAAGGTATCATGTTGCAGACGCTGGATATGTTGTGGAAAGAGCATCTGGCAGCAATGGATTACCTGCGTCAAGGTATCCATCTGCGTGGCTATGCTCAGAAAGATCCAAAACAGGAATATAAACGTGAATCTTTCGCCATGTTTGCAAACATGCTGGAATCGCTGAAATATGAAGTGATTAGCACATTGAGCAAAGTTCAGGTGAGATTGCCGGAAGAGGTAGAGGCTCTGGAGCAGCAACGTCGTGCGGAAGCTGAACGTTTGGCAAGACAACAGCAATTAAGCCACGAAGTTGAAAAAGGTGCATTGATGTCTAAAACAGAAGCTCAGATTGTCAGTGGTGATCGTAAAGTGGGACGTAATGATCCTTGTCCTTGTGAGTCTGGTAAAAAGTACAAACATTGCCACGGGCGCTTGCAGTAATGATGAAAAGGCGGGAAACCGCCTTTTTACTGTTAGTTTTAAGCGGGTGACTTTGGATGTGAACCTTGATTTTTGGTTGCTTAGTAACCGAAAAAAATAAATGAAGATGATAGTAATATGGAAAAGAAACACCTGTATATAGCCGCTGGGATTATTAGAAACTCACGACATGAAGTTTTTATTACTCAGCGTCATGCAGATACTCATATGGGCGGCTTTTGGGAATTTCCTGGCGGGAAAGTTGAAAAAGAGGAAACATCTGAACAGGCTTTAGTGCGTGAGTTACAGGAAGAAGTTGGTATTACCGCGACTCATTATGAATTGGTAAAAACAGTTGAACATGATTTTCCTGACAGACTGATTACCCTGTATTTCTTCTTGGTGGATGGATGGGAGAACGAACCTTTCGGCAAAGAAGGACAACTTTCCCGGTGGGTATTACAGAAAGATTTAATTGCTGACGAATTCCCACCTGCTAATCGCAGCATTGTTGCATTACTGACTACTTAAATTGCAAATAGCCGCATTATGATTAACGCGGCTATTTATTATTGTTCCGGTTGTTCACTCCAATCATCACAATCGGAGTTTTCACTTTGGCTTGATATCCGTTTCTCTTCATTTGCCCATTCGCCTAAATCAATTAACTGGCAGCGTTTACTGCAAAATGGGCGGTATGGACTTATTTCTCCCCAAACCACACTTTTACCGCATGTTGGGCATTCAATCGTTAATAATTCAGACATAATCGCTCTCCTGATAACTCGCTTGTCATGTTAGCAGCATGCTAATTCAAATGGTAAATGGATGGGCACGGATCCTTGTTCACTATCCAATGGTAAAAAACGGATAGCAAAACGGGTTTTGTGACCGGAAATTTGAGGAAATAGTAAAGGTTTTAATGGTAAACGTAATCTCAGTAAATCGGCACCTTCTGCCGTATCCTGATGAAAACCGTTTTTACTGATTTCAGAACGGAAAATAGCAGATTGGCGGATGAGTTCTAAAATACTTTCCAGCGCTTGTTGGAGTGGTAACAAACTATCAATCCAGAAGGAAACCATTTTATCTCTTTCTGACTGTGGCAAGTGAAGCCATAAATGCAAGGTGGGTAGATCAAAACCACAACAGCCACTTGGAATACTGAGGCGCTGGCGCACCATACTGATAATTTTATCTTCTTTAAGGGATTGCCCGAGCCGTGGTGCTTTGCTTAATGCAGCAGCCCGATCTTTCAATTTTAATCTGAAACTATTGACGATATTAACATCAACATCAGGTATTTCAGCCCATTGTTTTAATTTTGCCTGTTGGCGTTCTAACTCTTTTAGCAATTCTGACCGTACTTCCCCCCGTTCCAGAACTTCAAGTAGTTCAGCAACCGTGCGGAAAAAGGCGAGGCTGCTTGCCAGCGAGTCTAAATGGCGTTGGCTGGTGAGTTGGTGTAAGGAGGATTCAATTCGCAACCATGATCGCATTTTTTCGTTTAGTGGGTGTTCAAAAATGATTGTAGGAGTTGTGTCACTCATCATGATTATCCTGTCTGGCTGATTCAGCTAATCTTAAATATTGTTGATGTAGTTCGGCGACACGAGGAGCAATTGCCTGTACGTTATCATGATTTGAGATAACGTCATCGGCATAAGCCAGTCTTTCACTACGGGATGCTTGTGCGGCCAAAATATTTTCGACTTGTTGGTAGCTAATACCATCACGGGTAGCTACCCGGCTGATTTGTACTTCAGGTGAAACGTCAACGACAAGGATCCGATTTGCCAGATGCCCTGCATTATTTTCGACTAATAATGGAATAACCCAAATAACATAAGGTGCAATTATCTGTTCTAATTGCCGTCTGGTTTCTTGACGTATCAGAGGATGAAGAAGTTGATTAACCCACTGTTTTTCTTGTTTATTTGTGAAAATTTTCTGGCGCAACAGTGCCCGGTTAAGACTGCCGTCTGGCATCAATATGTCATGACCAAAGTGTTCTATAATGGCTTGTAAAGCAGGTGTTCCAGGAGCAACGACTTCTCTGGCAATAATATCTGCATCAACAAGAGGAACACCGAGAGCGGCAAAAGCGTTGGCGATAGTGGTCTTACCGCTGCCAATCCCACCTGTGAGTGCAATAATATAAGTCATCCTATCCCTTCATATTACTTGATAGTATTTCGGGATTGTAACCGAAAAGGGGGCAGATGACCTAGAGGCAAAACTATAGAATCGCTTTTACTTCAAGTGAGTACCGTACCTAGCTGAAAAATAGGTAAATACATTGCGAGCAATAGTATACCGACAATAGCGGCTATTATGACTATAAGTATTGGTTCTAGTAACTGAGTCATATTATCAGAAATTTCCAATGCTTGTTGTTGGTACCAGTTGGCGAGATTTCCCAATAACAGTTCCAGATTACCAGATTCTTCTCCAACACTGACAAACTGTTGACACAGTGCAGGAAAACAAGATTGTTGCTTCAGTGTTTCACTCATTGGTATCCCTTGATTAATTTGGACTCGTAAGAATTTGGTCGCTTTTAAAAAGACTGGGTGATTTATTGATGCAATAGCACTGTCTAACCCTGCGGTGAGTGTCAGGCCGGCTTTTTGTGTCATAAACAAAATATGAAAAAGTTGCCCTAGTTGCTGACAACTAATTAAGTTCGTAATAACGGGTAAACGTAATATCAGATTTTTCTCACGGATAATCCATATCGTATGGCGTTGGCGTAATTGCAAGTAAAATAGGAATAGTGTTATTAACCCAATAGCGCTATAGACACCATATTGAATCAGCCAATTGGAAACCATTAGTAAAGTGCGGGTCAGCAGAGGAAGTTGTGCGTCAAATGAATGATAAATATGTTCAAATTCAGGTAAGACAAAAATCAGCATCAATAAAATAATGATGCTGGCAACAACAGTAATAATCAGAGGATAGCGTAGTGCTTTTGTTATTTTTTTCTGCAATGTGTCTTGTTGTTCCTGTTGTTTAACTAATAATTGACAGCAGGTTTCTAATTGTCCGGTTAGTTCGCCAACAGCAATGAGTTGGCAAAATAGCGGTGGAAATAGAGATGGATAGTCTTTTAGTGATGCGGAGAGTGATTCTCCCCGGGTAATTTTCTTACTAATATCTGACAATATACAATGCCATAATGGATTACTACATTCACGGATAAGGATATTCAGGCAATTTAGTAATGGCATTCCTGATGATAATAGTGTTGCTAATTGACGAATAAAATTCAGACGGTGGGTAATCTGTTGCTGGTGGTAAAATATCCATTTTTCACATTTTATATTATAAGGCTGTAATCCAGCATGGATAAGTTGCTGATATAAAACTTTCCGGTTATCACATAATGATTTCCCTTTTGATATTTCGCCTTTATTGTTAACTGCTTGCCAATTATAAAGATAATGAATTTTCATTACTCTTCCTGCCCTGTGACCTGGTAAATTTCTTCCAGTGTAGTGATTCCTTGTTCTACTAACAAAATACCCGATGAAAGTAAGGTATCTTTTCTTTGAGCCATAATAATATTCTGTATATTTTGGTGATTCTGTTCTGATAATATTTGTTGAATTTCATGTGTTATTTCCAAAAATTCATAAATAGCAGTTCGGCCATAATAACCAGAAAAGCAATGTTCACAACCAACAGCTAGCCATTGCCTGATAAATAAAGAATTATTTTCAATATTAATAATCGTTTCTTCTGTTTGTTGATTGCGGCAATGAAGACATAATTTTCTGACAAGCCGTTGGGCGATAATTAATTTGATACAAGACGCTGCCATATAACCTGAAATACCCAGATTCTGTAGGCGGGATAATGTATCTACGGTAGAATTAGTATGTAGTGTAGAGAGCACCAAATGGCCTGTTTGTGCTGCTTTTACTGAGATTTCGGCTGTTTCGCTGTCACGAATTTCTCCTACCATGATAATATCTGGATCCTGTCGTAATAATGCCCGTAATACTTTGGCAAAATTGAGTTCAATTTTACTGTTCGTTTGTGTCTGATTAATGCCGTTAAGTGGGATTTCAACGGGATCCTCTACACTGCAAATGTTCTTTTTATTTTTATTTAGATATTGTAAGCAGCTATATAAGGTTACTGTTTTTCCACTGCCCGTTGGGCCGGTAACTAAAATCATTCCTTGTGGTAATGCTAGTTTTTGTCGGAGCTGATTTAATAATTGATCAGGAATACCTAATTGATCCAGAGACAGTTGCCGCATGGTATTTAATATCCTGAGCACAACTTTTTCTCCATGTATTGTTGGCAGGGTGGCCATACGGATAGCGTAGTTGTGCCGAGCGTCATACCAATCAAATTGTCCATCCTGAGGTAGTCGTTTTTCAGCAATATTTAATTTCGCCATTATTTTAAGACGTGCGGCAATACTTGCATTCATTTGAGGAGATGGTGAGGACAAGAGATGTAATGCACCATCAACCCGGATACGAATACGATAACCTTGTTGGAATGGTTCAAAATGAATATCAGATGCACGCCGTTGAATTGCAGTTAATAAGGTTTGATTAATAAGTTGAATGACTGGTGCATCATTATCATCTGCATTGATATCAGTTGTGGTAGGTAATAAAGATACCTCCTCCTCGGGTAAATGGCTGAGTGAAACATTTTGGTGTAATATTGATTCAATTTTCGCTAGCGGCCAAATTTCTATATTAACGATACACCCGGAAATAAAGCGTAATGCTGCCAGTAAATCATCATTAGGTAATTCGCTGCTGGCAATTGTTATTGTATTATCATCTTTTTTTATAACAACAGATTGATGGCGCTGACAAATGTCATGAATTTCTCTTTCCATTAATATGGTTTCTGCTGCCGAAAGTGAGTTCATTGTTACTTCCTGTGTAAATAGATATTTATAAGGGTGATGAATTAGAATTTGAATACTTCCTGACAACGGTTCTTTAATGAACTATTTGCCGCTTCACATTTATTAATCCATCTGGTCGTACTTGTTTGTGTATTTTGTGTCGGATTCAAAATAACCCTGAGGTCTTTCAGGCTTTGCTGACCATTAATGGTGATTTCTCCATCTTTAACTGAAATGCTTCCGATATATCGGCTATTATGGTGACTGGGAATTGATACTGATCCTGAGTTGCAGCCTTTAAAATCTTCAGTTTCAAAACTGCAAAGTTCTATACCTGATTTATAAGGTACAATAGCTTGTAACATATCTGTTAAGGCTGCTTTCTGAATATATCCCTGATAACTGGGAATACCAATAGCACTTAAGATGGAAATTATGGCAATAGCAACCATAATTTCCATTAGAGTAAATCCTTGTTGTTGGTTCATCTTTTTCTCCGTGTTGTTGTATTGCGACATAAATAATGAAGGAAAGAGAAAAAAATAAAACAGGATATATAGAGGTTATGGAGTTAGCTCGAAAAAAGATTTTTGGATTGCAATATTTTCAGAAATATTTACGGTGGTGTTCGCAAATCTGTGAGTTATGGATTGCTGATTTACACCACCATCAATATTATTGTTGATGTTTACTGAAAGCGCATGGATAGATCTAACGCTTTGATATGCTTGGTTAATGCTCCAACAGAAATGAAGTTAATGCCTGTTTCAGCATAGCTGCGCAGGGTGTCTAGGGTTATATTACCTGATATTTCTAAAGCGACTTTACCTGATGTGATGGCGACAGCTTCTTTCATCATTGGAATAGTAAAATTATCTAACATAATAATATCGACATTGGCTTTCAGTGCCAGAATCAGCTCATCTAGGGTTTCGACTTCGACTTCAATAGGGACATCTGGGTGAGAATCACGGGCTTTATCTACAGCCTGTTTAATAGAACCATTGGCAATAATATGGTTCTCTTTAATAAGGAAAGCATCAAATAACCCAAGGCGGTGATTACTGCCCCCTCCGCAAAGTACCGCATACTTTAGGGCTGTGCGTAATCCTGGGAGTGTCTTGCGGGTATCGAGTAACTGGGTTTTTAAACCGGCAAGAAGGCGGACATAATGACTGACTTCTGTTGCAACACCAGAAAGAGTCTGAATAAAGTTAAGGGCGGTGCGTTCACCAGTCAGCAATACAGGTGCGGGGCCTCGTAATACACAGAGTTTTTGGTTGGCTGTAATTGAATCACTGTCTTTTACCAACCATTCAATGGAGGCTTGGTCACCTAACTGAGTGAAAACTTCATTCAGCCATTGTTGCCCACAGAAAATACCCTCTTCCCGGGTAATAATTATTGCTGTGGCTTGTTTATCTGCCGGAATTAACTGGCCGGTAATATCAGAAGTGAAATCTGTATTGCCGCCCAGATCTTCTTTTAGTGCGAGGGTTACACTGGCAGGAATGTCGTTCTGTAAGCGTTCCATCAGAACAGCACGGCGCTGATCTGCACTGTAATTTTGTTTTGTCATTAAAAAGCTCCAGAAGTGGTAACAATATTGATGGTCTTAACATGCTACCCTGTTGTGTAGCGAACAACTACTATCTTGGTTTTGTCATCAGATTGAATGAGTAAAAAATGCGGTTGCATGAGGGGCGAAGTTTGGTGGCCTTTATCTTGAGCAATTCTTCACTGGGACATTGAATACAGCAGGTGATTTAGGCGGGAATATCTGGATATAAAAGAGCATATCACTGGTCATAATGATATTGTTGCGGGAAGAAAAACAGATCTTTGGACCTTATTTCGATTGGACACATTATCAGCAATTGTTGCAGGAGTAGGAAAGAATGACCCTCTTTATACTGTTGTTAGTGTTGGCGTGGGAACGAGTGTTTAAAATGGGTGAACATTGGCAATTGGATCATCGTCTTGAGCCATTTTTCACCAACATGAAGTCTTTTTCATTACCGAAAAGCCTATTGATGACATTAGCAGTCATGTTACTTACATGGCTACTGATTGAAATGCTTGATGATTTTATTTTTGGGATCTTTGAACTGATTTTATGGGTGTTGATTTGTTTGCTGTGCATAGGCGCGGGGCGCTTACGGCATGATTATCGTGAATATTTTCGTATTGTTCATCAGGGTGACAGGGAGCAGTTAAGAGAACATCTCGCTCGTCTCGCCATCATTCATGGCTTACCCTCTGATGCCAGTAAAGAAAATGAGTTACGGGAGATGCAAAATGCGCTTCTATGGATAAATTTTCGTTATTACCTGGCACCGATTTTTTGGTTGATTGTGGCAGGTCAATTAGGGCCGGTTGCTTTGATGGGATATTGTTTCTTAAGAGCTTATCAGGGGTGGTTGGCACAATATGGTACGCCACTTCAGCGCGCGCAATCTGGTGTTGATAGTCTGTTGAACTGGCTGGACTGGATCCCTGCTCGTCTGGCTGGAATTGCTTATGCCTTATTAGGGCATGGTGAGCGGGCTTTACCGGCGTGGGTTGCCTCTCTTAGCGATTTGAGAACTTCACAATATAAAGTGGTATGCCAGCTTGCTCAGTTTTCATTAAGCCGCGAACCCCATCTTGACGCAATTCTAACGCCTGTTGCAGCGGTGACATTGGCGAAAAAGGTGACTTTTTCTATCATTGTCGTGGTTGCCTTTCTGACAATTTATGGCGCATTGGTTTGATTTGTTTGTAGTCTCAATAGCTTAATTATCTATAAAGGGAGCTGTGTAAATGGTTCCTTTTTTCTTTTCTATCAATAAATTAATTATATCTTCCAACTATAATCACGATGATTTATACATCATTCTGGGTAATGTTCTGTTTATTTCATGATAAAAACTTATTGTAATACGATAACTTTTAAAGTACTTTAGCGAGAGTTTAGTTGAACATGTATATGGAATGACACAATGTGTGGTAAACAGGAGTTTGTAACGAATCCCAGAATCAAGCTACTCAGCTTTCTGGCTATTATTATTGCTGCTGTTATGGCAATTGGTGATATGGGGTTCCATATTGCGTCTTGGTCGTTATGGCATGATACCACTCGTCAAGCTGTTCTTCAGGCATATAGCGATCTGATGCCTGCATTAATTGCAAAAGGATTTAAGCAATCTTTATTAAGTGAGGTGCTTTATATCTCGCTGGATACAATACCTCTAATCATATCAACTGTTTCTTATGTATTAATCGGAATTTTATTTTTCCGGCTTGCTAAAGGTGAAATATGGAGTAACCGTAATATTTCCGCTTCATGTATTATTGGTTTCCTGATGATTCTGGAGCAACTACTTTACCCTGTGATTAATACATTACAAGGAATGGCGTTATCTGTGGATTTAGTAAAAGGACAGCGGGTATTTAGTTTCTCGTTTGGCGTTAATTCAGAGTCTCTATTTATTATTATGTTTGGTGTATTCCTTCTAATATTTAGCCTAATTATGCACGAATCAAAGAAAATAAGCGATGAACAACGTTATTTTATCTGAGAATCATCATGAGTATTATAATAAGATTGGATGTGATCTTAGCGAAAAGGAAAGTAAAGTCTAAAGAATTGGCTGCAATTATCGGTATTACTGAGCAAAATTTATCATTGTTGAAAAATGGTAAGATAAAAGGTATCCGTATTGATACGCTGGAAAAAATTTGTAAATATTTACAATGCCAGCCTGGGGATATATTGGAGTATGTAGAAGATGAAGAGGATAACAGCTAATTAAGTCACTGTGGGTCTTTTTGTATCTTGTAAGATGGAACTTAACATTAATTAGTTTTAAATGCATGAAAATATCACTTATTTCATGCTTTTTATCTAGCTTATTATTCCTAAGTGTTCACGGAGCACCAATAAAGACAATTTTTTCCAGTAATGAAGGGATATTTTACTCTATAGGGAAATATTGTTCTGATATCCCATGGAATGCCAGAAAGATAAAATGCATATGTAGATATTACTTACTCGATCGTAAGAAGTAATCTCTCTTTTTATATGGTTTTTTATTTAAGTTAAATTTTTATAATATATACGGAAAATTAAGGATGTTGAGAATGAATAAATTTCTCATTGCTTTATTATCAATATTTGTGATTACGGGATGTTCCACGCTACAGTTAAGTGATGCTTATATTTCAACCTGTGGTTATCTTGAATGTAATGTTAAAGATATAATTTCGGGTGAAGAAGTCAAAGTCAATACCCCGCATCCTGTGCCTGATTTTGATAAAAACACATCAATCCAAGACAGACAAATTATACAATCTGGTGGAAGGCCATCTTTTGAAAAAGAGAGTTACCGTATTAGGGGAACTTTTAAATTCTAATTTAGTTTCCCTGATTATTTTCTTTAGTTTTATTTGAGGCATTTTTTTATGAATATCATAAAGAAAATCACCATTATTCCTTTAATTATATTATTTACTTTATTAACTGGTTGTACATCGTGGGAAAAACCAGGAGCAACTAAGTATGAAAGAGACAGGGATTATGCTGAATGTAAGGCACTTGGTTATTCTCAATTACCATCAGACTGGACCAGCGAAGTTGTTCATTCTTTCGAGACAAAACGTTTTTCCTGCAAAGATAAAGATGAGAAAGAAGATAAATCTTGTAATTATTATATTACTGTGCCAAAAACTGAGGTTAATCGTTGGGATAAAAATGAATCTGCAAGGCGTTGGGTAATTTCATCCTGTATGTATAAAAAAGGGTGGCATGAAGAAACCCGCTATTGGTTTTAATTAATATAGTACGTTTTTACATCAGCAAGAGTTATGTAGGGCTGTTGCTGGTGGTTCCTCACATATTTTGCAAATATTCCTTTCTGATCACAGGTTTTAACCATTCTGTTTTGCTGATTTGAGCTACATTTATAATCTAATGGAATAGTCGTTGTGTTTAAAATCAACAAGTGATGATTTTGTATCTAAACTTTTTAAATGAATATTCAACTATTTCCTTGCTGTAACGATTCATTATATCTATTTATACGTTTCAAAAGGTTAGGTTCAAAGATTATTGTAGAGGATTTATTTGCCTATTAGTTATCAATTTTTGCTAATTTTTAAAAAAAATTGTTAAAATTTGCAGGTTTTTATGATTTAGCTCAAGGTCTTTATGGACAGCTGGTGAATACTTTGTTACTTTTATGGCCCTGTAGTTTAAATTGGTATTACCAATTGACTCCGGTAGGGACCGAAGCAATGTTTATCCATTAACTGGCTTACAGTAAATATGGCTTATAGCAAAATCCGCCAACCAAAATTATCAGATGTTATTGAGCAGCGTCTCGAGCATCTCATCCTTGAAGGATCTTTACGTCCAGGGGAGAAATTGCCACCTGAACGTGAGTTGGCGAAACAGTTTGATGTGTCACGCCCTTCACTGCGCGAAGCTATTCAACGGTTAGAATCCAAAGGTTTTCTCTTGCGCCGTCAGGGTGGGGGAACATTTGTTCAGAGTAACTTATGGCAAAGTTTCAGTGATCCATTGGCACAACTGCTGGCTGGTCATCCAGAATCTCAGTTTGATCTCCTTGAAACCCGCCACGCTTTGGAAGGTATCGCAGCCTATTACGCGGCATTGCGTGGGACTGACGAAAATTTTGAACGCATTCGGGAACATCACCTGATTATTCAACAAGCACAGCAAAGTGGCGATGTTAATGCTGAGTCCGATGCTGTTCTGCAATATCAGCTCGTTGTTACCGAAGCGGCGCATAATGTGGTTCTCCTTCATTTATTGCGTTGTATGGCTCCTATGCTGGAACAAAATATCCGGCAGAATTTTGAGTTTCTGTATACCCGTCGGGAAATGCTGACAGCAGTCAGTGATCATCGAGCGAAAATTTTTGAAGCTATTATGGCGAGGCAACCAGAGAAAGCTCGTGAGGCTTCCCACCGCCATTTAGCCTTTATTGAAGATGTTTTATTGGATCTCAGTCGTGAGCATACCCGTCGGGAGCGATCATTGCGGCATCTCCAACAACATCCGGAATAAAATTAGCTGTGCAGATCCTGAAGTTTGCTGCGTCTGCATAGCTAGTCGAGTCCCTTTACTGAGGGCGCTAGCGGCAACAACAGTGAGGGCCTATCTTCCCGTCATGACCGGCTGAACGTCAAAGGGTATGACGGGAAGATAGGCTCCAAGACAATCATTAGAAACAGATAACAGATAAGGAATACACCATGTCAGACATTTTGAAAAATGACGTGGATCCGATCGAAACTCGCGACTGGTTACAGGCGATCGAATCGGTCATCCGTGAAGAGGGTGTTGAGCGTGCCCAGTTCCTGATTGATCAGGTATTAAACGAAGCACGTAAAGGTGGCGTGAATGTTGCGGCAGGTGCTGCTAACCGCGATTATATCAACACCATTGCTGTTGAGGATGAGCCTGCTTACCCTGGCAACCTGGAGCTGGAGCGCCGTATTCGCTCTGCTATTCGCTGGAATGCTGTGATGGCTGTTTTGCGGGCATCCAAAAAAGATCTGGAATTAGGTGGTCATATGGCTTCATTCCAGTCTTCAGCAACTATGTATGAAGTTTGTTTCAACCACTTCTTCCGTGCCCGTAATGAAAATGACGGCGGTGATTTGGTTTATTTCCAAGGTCACATCTCTCCGGGCGTCTACGCGCGTGCTTTCCTTGAGGGCCGCCTGACTGAAGAGCAGATGAATAATTTCCGTCAGGAAATTCATGGTAACGGTCTGTCTTCTTATCCGCATCCAAAATTGATGCCTGAATTCTGGCAATTCCCGACGGTTTCAATGGGATTGGGGCCAATTGGTGCTATCTACCAGGCTAAGTTCCTGAAATATCTGGAACACCGTGGTTTGAAAGACACCTCCAAGCAAACCGTTTACGCATTCCTGGGTGACGGTGAAATGGATGAGCCGGAATCCAAAGGTGCGATTACTATCGCAACCCGTGAGAAGCTGGATAATCTGGTATTTGTTATCAACTGTAACCTGCAACGCCTGGATGGTCCGGTTACGGGTAATGGCAAAATCGTTAACGAGCTGGAAGGTATCTTCAACGGTGCGGGCTGGCAGGTTCTTAAAGTTCTTTGGGGTGAGCGTTGGGATGAGTTGCTGCGTAAAGATACCAGCGGCAAATTGATCCAACTGATGAACGAAACTCTGGACGGCGATTACCAGACGTTCAAATCCAAAAATGGTGCTTATGTCCGTGAGCATTTCTTCGGCCGTTACCCAGAAACGACAGAATTAGTCAAAGATATGACTGATGATCAGATTTGGGCGCTGAACCGTGGTGGTCACGATCCTAAGAAAGTATTTGCTGCCTTGAAAAAAGCGCAGGAAACCACCGGAAAACCAACCGTTATCCTGTCTCAGACCATCAAAGGTTACGGTATGGGTGATACGGCTGAAGGCAAAAACATTGCTCATCAGGTTAAGAAGATGAATATGGAAGGCGTTCGCCATTTCCGTGATCGTTTCAATGTCCCTGTTGCTGATGAGCAAATCGAAAACTTGCCATATGTGACTTTCGATAAAGACTCTGAAGAGTATAAATACCTGCATGAACGTCGTGCAGCGCTTGGTGGTTATTTGCCAAGCCGTCGTACTCATTTTGAAGAGAAGCTGGAACTACCAACGCTGGAAGATTTTGGTGCATTGCTGGAAGAACAAAACAAAGAGATTTCTACCACTATCGCTTTTGTTCGTGCACTGAATGTGATGTTAAAGAACAAGTCAATCAAAGATCGTCTGGTTCCAATCATTGCCGATGAAGCGCGTACTTTCGGTATGGAAGGTCTGTTCCGTCAGATTGGCATCTATAGCCCTAACGGCCAGCAGTATACCCCGCAAGACCGTGAGCAGGTTGCTTACTATAAAGAAGATGCAAAAGGCCAGATCCTGCAAGAAGGTATTAATGAGCTGGGTGCAGGTTCATCATGGTTGGCGGCGGCAACTTCTTACAGCACCAACAACCTGCCAATGATTCCGTTCTACATCTACTACTCTATGTTCGGGTTCCAGCGTATTGGCGACCTGTGCTGGGCAGCCGGTGACCAACAGGCTCGTGGCTTCCTGATCGGCGGTACTTCAGGTCGTACAACCCTGAATGGTGAAGGTCTGCAACACGAAGATGGTCATAGTCACATTCAATCTCTGACTATTCCTAACTGCATCTCTTACGATCCGGCGTTTGCTTATGAAGTGGCTGTGATTATGCATGACGGTTTGGAGCGTATGTATGGTGAGAAACAAGAGAACATTTACTACTACATCACCACGCTGAACGAAAACTACCACATGCCGGCGATGCCACAAGGTGCAGAAGAAGGTATCCGTAAAGGTATCTACAAACTGGAAAGCCTGGAAGGTAGCAAAGGTAAAGTTCAGTTGTTAGGTTCTGGTTCTATCCTGCGTCATGTTCGTGAAGCCGCGCAGATTCTGGCTAACGATTATGGTGTGGGTTCTGACGTGTACAGCGTCACTTCATTCACTGAACTGGCGCGTGATGGTCAGGATTGTGAACGTTGGAATATGTTGCACCCAACAGAAACGCCACGTGTACCTTATGTTGCTCAGATCATGAATGAAGCACCGGCAGTGGCTTCTACTGACTACATGAAACTGTTTGCAGAACAAATTCGTAACTTCATCCCTGCAAGCGAATTCCGCGTATTGGGTACTGACGGTTTCGGTCGTTCCGATAGCCGTGAAAACCTGCGTCATCATTTTGAAGTTGATGCTTCCTACGTAGTAATTGCTGCTCTGGGTGAACTGGCTAAACGTGGTGAAATTGATGTGAATGTTGTGGAAGAAGCAATCAAGAAATACAACATTAATCCAGAAAAAGTTAACCCGCGTTTGGCATAAGAGGTAAAGATCAATGACTATCAAAATCAACGTACCGGATATCGGTGCAGATGAAGTTGAAGTCACCGAAATCATGGTGAAAATTGGCGATACAGTGGAAGCTGAACAATCGCTGATCACGGTAGAAGGTGATAAGGCTTCGATGGAAGTTCCATCCCCTCAGGCGGGTGTTGTTAAAGAAATCATCGTTGCGATTGGCGATAAAGTTGAAACTGGCAAGCTGATTATGATTTTTGCTTCCGCAGAGGGCGCTGTAGAAGCTGCACCTGCTGAAGAATCAGTGGCGATACCATTATCCTCTCGTATGGCAGAACCAGAACCTGTGGTTTCTGCGGACAGAGATGTTCATGTACCCGATATCGGCGGTGATGAAGTTGAAGTGACCGAAGTGATGGTCAAAGAAGGCGATACGGTTACAGCAGAGCAGTCACTGATCACCGTAGAAGGCGATAAAGCCTCTATGGAAGTACCGGCACCGTTCGCCGGTACGGTTAAAGAGATTAAAATCAAGGCCGGTGATAAAGTGAAAACCGGTTCTATGATCATGGTATTCGAAGTGGTGGGTGCAGCACCTGCACCTGTGGCTTCTGCTCCGGCTCCAGTGGCTGAACCTGAGAAAGCTATTCCTGTTCTGGAGAGCAGAAGCAGCTTTGCAGAAGAAGATAAAAACGATTTCATTGAAAATAGTGCTTATGTTCACGCAACGCCGGTGATCCGTCGTCTGGCGCGTGAATTCGGCGTTAACTTGGCTAGAGTGAAAGGTTCAGGTCGTAAAAACCGTATTCTGCGTGAAGACGTTCAGTCTTACGTGAAAGACGCGATTAAACGTGCTGAATCTGCGCCTGCATCAGCCGGTGGTGGTCTGCCGGGTATGTTGCCTTGGCCGAAAGTTGATTTCAGCAAATTTGGTGAAATTGAAGAAGTTGAACTGGGTCGTATCCAGAAAATTTCGGGTGCTAACCTGAGCCGTAACTGGATGATGATCCCACATGTTACACAGTTCGACGAAACAGACATCACTGAGGTTGAAAACTTCCGTAAACAGCAGAATCAGGAAGCTGAGAAGAAACAGCTTGGCGTGAAGATTACCCCACTGGTGTTCATCATGAAAGCGGTAGCAAAAGCGCTGGAAGAGATGCCGCGTTTTAACAGCTCTATCTCGGCAGATGGTCAGAAACTGACGCTGAAAAAATACATCAACATTGGTGTGGCAGTTGACACACCTAATGGTTTGGTGGTTCCGGTGTTCCGTGACGTCAATAAGAAAGGCATCATTGACTTATCCCGCGAGCTGACAGAGATGTCTAAGAAAGCCCGCGCAGGTAAACTGACTGCATCTGATATGCAGGGTGGATGCTTTACTATTTCAAGCCTGGGCGGTATCGGTGGCACAGCATTTACGCCAATCGTTAACGCACCGGAAGTGGCTATCCTGGGCGTATCCCGTTCATCCATGAAGCCGGTCTGGAATGGTAAAGAGTTTGTACCACGCCTGATGTTGCCTATGTCACTCTCCTTCGATCACCGAGTGATCGATGGTGCTGATGGTGCGCGTTTCATTACATTTATTAATCATGCAATGAGCGATATCCGCCGTCTGGTGATGTAATCTCAAAGGCCGGCCATGTGCCGGCCTGATTGTTATTGTTGTGGCAGGGAAACCGCTTGCATCTGGTTGGTTTGTTGCGAGTTCTGTCACGTTAACGCGCTTTTCAGGTTATTAACAATTCTGTAAACTGCTCGCGGTGTGTAGGTCCCGGTGGAATATATCGTTTTTTGGCGTCTGACCCGCCGGACAAACAATTAAGAGGTCATGATGAGTACTGAAATTAAAACCCAGGTTGTGGTGCTTGGGGCAGGTCCAGCAGGGTATTCTGCTGCTTTTCGTTGCGCGGATTTAGG
Source organism: Photorhabdus stackebrandtii (assembly GCF_011189495.1). Taxonomy (NCBI): domain Bacteria; kingdom Pseudomonadati; phylum Pseudomonadota; class Gammaproteobacteria; order Enterobacterales; family Morganellaceae; genus Photorhabdus; species Photorhabdus stackebrandtii. The sequence continues at coordinate 128,528 of NZ_PUJV01000009.1, read as the reverse complement.
TTTGGAAACCGTCCTGGTGGAACGTTACTCTACCTTAGGTGGTGTTTGTCTTAACGTTGGTTGTATCCCTTCTAAGGCATTGCTTCATGTAGCAAAAGTTATTGAAGAAGCTAAAGCTCTGGCCAATCACGGCATCGTTTTTGGTGAACCAAAAACTGACATCGAAAAAGTCCGTGTCTGGAAAGAAAAAGTTATCAATCAGCTGACCGGTGGTCTGGCTGGTATGGCTAAAGGCCGCAAAGTTAAAGTTGTTAATGGTGTTGGTAAATTTACTGGTGCTAACACGCTGGTTGTTGAAGGTGAAGGTGGCGCAACAACGATTAATTTTGATAATGCCATTATTGCCGCGGGTTCCCGTCCTATCCAATTACCATTCATCCCTCATGATGACCCTCGCGTATGGGATTCAACCGATGCACTGGCGCTGACAACGGTTCCTGGGCGTCTGCTGGTGATGGGCGGCGGTATTATCGGTCTGGAAATGGGAACCGTTTACCACGCTCTGGGTTCTCAGATTGATGTCGTTGAAATGTTGGATCAGGTGATTCCTGTGGCTGATAAAGATGTGGTGAAAGTATTCACCAAGCGTATCAGTAAACAATTTAACCTGATGCTGGAAACGAAAGTGACTGTAGTAGAAGCTAAAGAAGAGGGTATCTACGTCACGATGGAAGGCAAAAACGCACCGGCGGAACCGCAGCGTTATGACGCGGTTCTTGTTGCTATCGGTCGTGTACCTAACGGTAAGATGCTAGATGCGGGCAAAGCGGGTGTTGAAGTTGATGACCGTGGCTTTATCCATGTTGATAAACAAATGCGTACCAATGTACCGCACATTTTTGCTATCGGTGACATTGTTGGTCAGCCAATGCTGGCGCATAAAGGTGTTCACGAAGGTCATGTTGCGGCTGAAGTGATTTCTGGTAAGAAACATTACTTCGATCCAAAAGTGATACCATCCATTGCTTACACTGAACCAGAAGTTGCATGGGTTGGCCTGACTGAAAAAGAAGCGAAAGAGCAAGGCATTAGCTATGAAACGGCAACTTTCCCGTGGGCCGCTTCTGGCCGTGCGATCGCTTCTGATTGTGCTGAAGGTATGACCAAACTGATTTTCGATAAAGAAAGTAACCGTATTATCGGTGGCGCCATTGTAGGTACTAACGGTGGTGAACTGCTAGGTGAAATCGGTTTGGCGATTGAAATGGGTTGTGATGCAGAAGATATCGCGTTGACTATTCATGCACACCCAACGCTGCATGAATCTGTCGGTCTGGCGGCTGAAATCTTTGAAGGCAGTATTACTGACTTGCCAAATGCTAAGGCAAAGAAAAAGAAATAATTTCTTAAATCGCCTGATGTAATCAACTAAGCGGCTTTCATTTCTGGAAGCCGTTTTTTTATATCTGGTATGATCTGTTCAAAAAATAGGGTATAAAAAGTGTGGTTTTTGTGGGTGCTACTGGTAAAAATCAGCGGAATAATCTGTTTTAATAGTGTTATCTACTACTAATTCAGAATATTACTATCAGTTAATGTTACTTTTATGTGAACGAATTAACATCGCATTCAAATTTTGGTATGCTGAGCGCCCGAAGCTGGGCATAACTTAACTTGAACTGATTAGGTTATGCTGGCAATCCTCTGACCTGGCACCCGGAACCATAACTAACAGCTTGTCCCTGTGGGCGTTGCGTTATTGTTACGAAAACACAATAGTCTGATGATACAGGTTCTAAGGCGGGTGCAGACAGCCGGGTAGATAAATAACAATGAGAGCGAGGAGAAAGTCGTGCTAGAAGAATACCGCAAGCACGTAGCCGAGCGTGCAGCCCAAGGCGTCGTCCCTAAGCCATTGGACGCGGCGCAAGCGGCGGCGCTGGTTGAGTTACTGAAGAGCCCACCAAAAGGTGAAGAAGATTTCCTGTTAGATCTATTGATTAACCGTGTTCCCCCTGGTGTTGATGAAGCGGCATATGTAAAAGCCGGCTTTCTTGCCGCCATTGTAAAAGGTGAAACCACTTCACCGCTCATCACGCCAGAAAAAGCGGTTGAACTGCTTGGAACTATGCAGGGTGGTTATAATATTCATCCCCTGATTGATGCTCTGGGTAATGAAAAATTGGCTCCCATTGCAGCTAAAGCGCTCTCTCATACTTTATTGATGTTTGATAACTTCTATGATGTAGAAGAAAAAGCGAAAGCCGGTAATCCACAAGCCAAACAAATTATGCACTCTTGGGCGGATGCGCAGTGGTATCTGGAACGCCCTGAGCTGGCAGAAAAAATCACAGTTACTGTATTTAAAGTGACTGGTGAAACAAATACGGATGACTTATCTCCTGCGCAGGATGCATGGTCACGTCCTGATATTCCATTGCATGCTCTGGCCATGCTGAAAAATGCCCGTGAAGGCATAGAACCTGATCAAGCTGGCAGTGTTGGCCCGATCAAACAGATTGAAGAGCTAAATAAGAAAGGTCACCCGCTGGCTTATGTCGGTGATGTGGTCGGTACAGGTTCTTCCCGTAAATCAGCTACTAACTCAGTGCTGTGGTTTATGGGGGAAGATATTCCATTTGTACCAAACAAGCGCGGTGGTGGCGTTGTTTTGGGTGGTAAAATTGCGCCAATCTTCTTCAATACGATGGAAGATGCCGGTGCATTACCAATCGAGATAGATGTGACCAAACTGAATATGGGGGATGTGATTGATATCTATCCCTATAAAGGCGAAGTACGCAAGCACGAAACCAATGAGTTACTGGCTGAATTTGAACTGAAAACCGATGTGTTGCTGGATGAAGTTCGTGCGGGTGGTCGTATTCCACTGATTATTGGCCGTGGTTTGACCAGTAAGGCGCGTGAGTCGCTTGGCTTACCGCAAAGTGATGTATTCCGTCAGGCGAAAGCGGTTGAGAAGAGTAACCGTGGTTTCTCCTTAGCTCAGAAAATGGTTGGTCGGGCATGTGGCACTGTGGGCATTCGTCCTGGTGAATATTGTGAACCTAAAATGACCTCTGTGGGTTCTCAGGATACTACCGGTCCAATGACCCGTGATGAGCTGAAAGACCTGGCATGTCTGGGCTTCTCTGCGGATTTGGTGATGCAGTCATTCTGCCATACAGCTGCTTATCCTAAGCCGGTTGACGTCACCACTCACCATACTCTGCCGGATTTCATCATGAACCGTGGTGGTGTTTCCCTGCGTCCGGGTGACGGCATCATTCACTCATGGCTAAACCGTATGTTGTTGCCTGATACCGTAGGTACGGGGGGAGATTCTCATACCCGTTTCCCGATAGGTATTTCCTTCCCGGCTGGTTCTGGTTTGGTGGCGTTTGCGGCTGCGACTGGCGTGATGCCTCTGGATATGCCTGAATCTGTGCTGGTTCGTTTTAAAGGGCAGATGCAGCCGGGCATCACTTTACGTGATTTGGTACATGCAATTCCTTACTATGCGATTCAGCAAGGTCTTCTGACCGTTGAGAAGAAAGGTAAGAAAAACATCTTCTCTGGCCGTATTCTTGAAATCGAAGGTTTGCCAGATCTGAAAGTTGAGCAGGCATTTGAGCTTGCGGATGCTTCGGCAGAACGCTCTGCGGCAGGTTGTACGATTAAACTGGATAAAGCGCCGATTATCGAATATCTGCAATCTAATATTGTATTGCTGAAATGGATGATTGCTGAAGGTTATGGTGACCGCCGTACACTGGAACGTCGTGTAACGGGCATGGAAAGCTGGCTGAAAGATCCTCAATTGCTGGAAGCCGATGCTGATGCGGAATACGCTGCGGTTATCGAAATCGATCTAGCTGAAATCAAAGAACCAATTCTGTGTGCACCGAATGATCCCGATGATGCACGTTTGCTGTCTGACGTGGCTAACAGCAAAATTGATGAAGTCTTTATCGGTTCTTGCATGACTAACATTGGTCACTTCCGTGCTGCCGGTAAATTATTGGATCAGCATAAAGGCCAATTGCCAACTCGCTTGTGGGTTGCTCCACCAACCAAGATGGATGCGGCTCAACTCACTGAAGAGGGTTATTACAGCATCTTTGGTAAGAGTGGGGCACGGATTGAAATACCGGGTTGTTCCTTGTGTATGGGTAATCAGGCACGTGTTGCTGACGGTGTAACGGTGGTTTCCACTTCAACCCGTAATTTCCCGAACCGTTTAGGAACGGGAGCGAACGTCTATCTGGCATCAGCCGAACTGGCTGCGGTGGCTTCTCTGTTGGGACGTTTGCCTACACCGGAAGAGTATCAGCAATTTATGGATAAAGTTGATGAGACCGCGGAAGATACTTACCGTTATCTCAATTTTGATCAACTGAATCAATACACTGAAAAAGCGGATGATGTGATTTTCCAAACTGCAGTGTAATTCCGGTATATTGCAATTACTGTAAAACATGGGAGGTAAAAACCTCCCATTTCAAAGACAGTTGTTAAGAAAAACCGTTTTTTATCTGTCAGCGTGGTGTTAAAATTTGGAAAAACTGGCAAGGGCATCATGAAAAAATAGGTAAAAACTTTAATCATTAAAGGTAAAAAGGGGTGATTAAGGTTTTTTTAAAGTGGGTAAAAATTCGATTTTATGCCGATATTGGAAGAGAAAACATTAGGAAAAACGAGAAAACCCAGGTATTAGTTTAATGGCAAATGGGCGTTAAATATGGGGATAAACAGAATTATTTACAAGCTCTAATCGGTATGTCTAATGATTCTGAGGCATGTCGACAATATTTTTTACGTCAATCATTGATTAGTAAATGGTTATTTTCTGGCGATGTAAATATTTTCCTTAATCTTATCTAAGCTACTTCATAATCAAAGACGATGATGTCATCAATAGAATCCATAATGAGTTCTTTTAGGTTGTTATGCGCTGGATGAGGCAGATAGTTTGAAAATAGCTTTGTGATCATAAAATGTCATTGTGACCGCGTGTGTAAAACCTTTGTTCTTGTTTTCACTACTGATATTATTTCCCCACTCAACAGAAAAAATACCTTTGATTTGATGCTGTATGGAAATAAAGGCCTCTTTTATCGCCGCTAATTGTTGTTCTTTTATATCGGATGTGAATTTTAACAAAAGGATATGCCGTATCATACATGGTTCCTGAAAGTGTTTTTTTCTCCAGACAAGATAGAAAATAAATAGCTGTATTGCAATATTCTTGAATGTATCTCATCAATCAGAGGCAAAACGTTCGATTTTGCTGTTTTTGTTTCCCTGAGATATTATTAATGAAGAGAACGCACCGGAGGTAATGATGGACTACGAATTTTTGCTGGGTGTCACTGGGCAGGTGACTAGCCGATTCTCAATGGATCACGAAGCTATTGGTCAGTGGCTGAATGAAGAGGTTAAAGGTGACTTGACTGTGCTGGATAAGATCACCACAGCGCTGGCTGAAATCAAGGGCAGTGAACGCCAATGGCAACTTGTGGGTCATGAATATACGCTGCTAATGGATGACGAAGAAGTTATGGTTCGTGCTAATCAGCTTGAGTTTGAAACTGATGAGATGGAAGAGGGCATGAGTTATTACGATAATGAGAGTCTGGCTTTTTGTGGTACCAAGGATTTTATTGATATGTTGTCCGATTATCGGGATTTTATTTTGCGAAAAAACGACTGGTAACCATTTGTATATAAACCAGAATAATTTTCTGGCGCGATAGGTTTTTTTCTTGCTATCGATACCTGCTATGAAGAATAGCAATTAGGTAATTTTGTTAATTATAGTTGAATAGCTAAATAATCAAGGTGGTTTTAATGGAAGATATCAGTCTGTCTGGTGGTATTAATGAGGCTACAAGCTGGTTTATTAATCATCAGGACTTAATCATTCAGTATCTGGTCAATATGGTTGCTGCTGTTCTGATCCTTGTTTTGGGGTTGATGGCAGCAAAATTAATCAGCAAGGGTGTGAAAAGAGTTATGTCGTTGCGTGGCATTGATGTAACTGTGTCAGATTTCCTGGCTGCGATTGTCCGTTATTCGGTAATTGCGTTCACGATTATCGCTGTTTTGGGCAAATTAGGGGTTCAGACAGCATCGGTGATTGCGGTTATCGGTGCCGCGGGTTTAGCCGTTGGTTTAGCTTTACAGGGGTCTTTGTCCAACTTTGCTGCCGGTGTATTGTTGGTTGCTTTCCGGCCAATCCGGGCCGGTGAATATGTTATCTTGGGTGCAGTTGAAGGCACTGTGATTCAGGTGCAGATTTTCTCTACAACATTGCGTACAGCCGATGACAAAATTATTGTTATTCCGAATGGGAAAATTATTGCAGATAATGTTATTAATACCAGCCGTGAACCGAACCGTCGGACGCAAATAATGGTCGGGGTTGCCTATAATGCTGATATTGATGAAGTCAAAAAAGTGCTGGGTGATGTTATTGCGGCAGACAGCCGTATTCAGCATAATCGCGGTGTAACAATCCGTTTGCATGAAATGGCACCTTCTTCGCTGAATTTTATTGTGCGTGTATGGACGACCAATGGTGATGCTTGGGACGTTTATTGGGATTTGATGGAAAACTTTAAACGTACATTGGATAAACACAATATCGGTATTCCTTACCCGCAAATGGATGTTTATTTACATCAAAATCAGGTTGTGGCGCAGAATAGGATGAACGATTAAAGTCTGCTTATTATTATGATCCTCTTCGCATATGTTGAGGTGTCGATGTTGGTGCTATTGTTGGTATAACTCAGTCCGGTTGGCGATTTATTAGTTTTGCGATTGCTCAGACCGGATTGAGTTACTTCGAAATGTGAGCCATTGGGATAGACTCTAATCGTCCGGTATCAGTCATTCAACAAAGCTCAATTTCTTTTGTCATCCATAATACAGTATTAATACCATCTAATTGCAAATCGATGGGTTTATACCCAACTTTTATATAGAGTCGTAAAATATACTCATTATTTTTATAGAGTTGTATAGCCAAGCCAACCTTTTTTACGTTAAGTCGCTGATGACAAATTTCCTCTAACTTGCGAGAGAAGTGAAGTGCTATGCCATTTCTCCTCCACTTTGGGTTAATCCAGAGGTCATGGAGTTCAATTATTCCCATGTCATTAAATGATGTACGCTCAGATATCAAGAGAATGTGTGCCATTCCTACAAACTCTGTATTATGACGACATATTAGCACTATTCTCTTTGATTCTTTAATTTCATGTTGGCATAACTTAAAGTATCCAATAGGTCTTACCTCTCCTGAGTTCGTCATTATATCATGTATATCAATGACTTCTTCATTGCTTAATTTTGATTCTACAAAAGTGAATTTATTCATTTCGTTTTCATTAAAGTGAGTATTTTTATTATGATTTTCCATCATAAAGCCCCTGAGATTGTATTAAGTAGCTTGTCAGTTCCGCAACATGCTAATGTATCTGAATACATTTTATTGTGCTTCCTGTTAGTTATTCTTGTTTGTGGGCACCCACCGTGACATAGATGAAACCATTGGCATTTTTCCATGTTGTTATTATTATCAATTTCTTCTTTTTCTGATTTTTCATAATGTAAAGAATTATCTAGTAATGTTTTTAAATCACTATCCAGCAATGATCCATAGTAAAAATTTTCACTCCCGACGTATTTGTCACATGCAGATACAGTTGCATTTGGCTCAATTGTAACAACTTCTTGATGGCATTTTTCTGACCAATAACATGACATCAGAACATTGTTAGCACCTTTTAAAACACCAACGAATGAGTTAAACAAAGGAATGTTAATTGTGTCTTTATATTCCTTCCACCAAATCAGGAATAGTTCTGAGAGGAAGTCCATGTATTCGAAGTAATTGATATAACTGTCACCTGGATATTCTCCAGGAAGTAACCTGTTATCTGGAACTATATCTAGGAAAACGAGATCATTGAGGTTTATTTTTGCGAAATAGTCTAATAGTTCTTTTTTATTTGATTCAAGTATAAGTCGATCAACAACAACTAACCCCCCATATTTAATGTTGTTATCTCTGAATGTTTGTATTGTTTTCTCTATTCTTTTAGAAGTACCGACACCTTTTAGATCAACTCTTCTGCTATCATTAATCTCGGGATGACCATCAAGGCTTATTCCAACACTAATCTTCAATCTTTTTATCAATGAGATCCATTTTTCACTTATATTTACAGCATTTGTTTGTATCGCGTTAGTGATAAATTGGTTGTCTCTCTTAATATGTTGTTGCAACCAAATGAATTTTATGAAAAATTCGGGTCTTAATCTTGTAACTTCACCACCATGCCATACAAATTCCACTCTAATTAAATCAGGAATATCAAGGAGCCTTTTAGTTATGGCAACTAAGCTACTAAAACTCATTGTGTTATTTTTCCCTTCAGCCCATGAATGGCAGTAGGAGCACCTTAAATTGCATAATCTGGTCGCTTTGGTAACAACAACAAGTTTATTAGATCCTAACGGCTTTACTTCTATTTTCTTCCGCATTTCATTTTCATAAATTTCTATTTCCTCATCAGAAAGGATATCTTGGATTGGAATTTTCTTTATATCTTCATATGCATATAGCTCATAAGGGATTTTAGATCTTTTTTTAGTGTAATTAGCACTCATATCGCCATTTACATCTATGTTTCTTACTTCTATTTTTTCTTTCATCTTAGCCTCTTTTAAGTATTATTGTTGTAGATGGTTTTTCCTCAGACTGTGTGAAGCTATTAATATGTATATACAATACATTAGTATTGAAAATGAGAAATAAAATAGCGCTAATCGGATTTGTCTTGAGTATAAGTACTGACTACCAATGCCATTGTTTAAATTACATTATTATTTAGAATCTATAAGTCCATTGAGAAAGCTCAGGATAGTTTTCGTATTCTGATTTATCTCTGTTATTATTAATCTCTCTATCATTATCTCTATTTTTACATTGTTTTATGTTATTTTCCCCTTGAGGGGGTAATTTAGCATCGTGATTTTTTGTGGATATGTTCATATATAAACCCCATTTTCTATTGGCGCTTGATAGTCAGTAATTAAAGGGTAGTTAATGTTTTTAATAAATGCCAATAATCCATTCGTCTTTTATAGTTTTTTTTATTGTTATTTGATTTTATAGAATAAATAGTTGAGTGATTTGATGATAGAGAGGTATTGATATCTGAATTCAGACTTGAAATACTTTATGTGAGGAGATCTCAGATAGCAGGAGCGATAATAATGATGATTGTTAACAGCGTGAAATCAATAAATTTTAAAAAATAATCTTTTTCTTTTGATTTCTATATAATTGACGGGTTTATTCATGTTTGAATGTGTATTTTCCTGATTTTTTTAATTAATCAAATATTTTTACTGCAAAAATCTGGCTTTTAATGAGTGATTAAAATTACTTATGATCTATTAGAACTATTTGTTTCCTAGAATGAGCTATTCTTCTTAATATTCTGAACATTGGAAGAGTAAAGTGAATAATTATTGAGGAGTTTTTTTATGTTATCGACATTTGTGCAGGGTTTTTTTCTCAGTGCTGCAATGATTTTGCCTCTTGGTCCACAAAATGCCTTTGTTATGCAGCAAGGGAGCCGAAGACAATTCCATCTGATGAGTGCCACTTTGTGTGCTATCAGCGATGGTTTTCTGATTGGTGCCGGCGTATTTGGGGGGAGTGCATTGCTTGGACAGTCAACTTTACTACTGCAATTTGTCACTTGGGGAGGGGTTGCTTTTTTATTGTGGTATGGCTGGAGGGCCTTTCGTGTGGCTCTGCTTGCGAATGCTGAGCTCACACAGACTGGCAATATAGCGAGAAGTCGCTGGCGGGTCATTGCGATTATCTTTGCTGTCACTTGGTTAAATCCACATGTCTATCTGGATACTCTGGTTATACTGGGAAGTATTGGTAGTCAATTATCTTCAGAACTCAGGCCTTGGTTTACTTTTGGTGCTGCAAGCGCTTCCATTAGCTGGTTTTTTGCTCTGGCATTCCTCGCTGCTTGGTTTTCCCCGGTACTGAGTAAGCCACGTTCTCAACGAATTATTAATGGATTTATCTGTATTGTCATGTGGTATATAGCTTGGCAACTTGCTAAACAGGGATTGATAATTTCTGGTTAACCTGGACACTTTTTTGCATACAGTGTGTGTGTTAGTGTTTTATTTATCCCATGCATGTTTCGGTTTTTCCGGGGATAAACTCTTTTTTTGACAGATTTTCTACGGAGGTTGTGGTGAAATTAAAATCATTAGGGTTGGCTGCAATGTTAAGTGCAGGAGGCGTACCTCTCTCTGCGCAGGCAGCTGATTTACCCGTGGTCCCTCATATTGTGACTTCTGGTAATGCGGTAATTAAAGCAGAACCGGATATGGCAACATTGATGATTAACGTCGATATTTCTGCCAAAGATGCTTCTGGTGCTAAAAAACAGGTTGATGAGCTTGTTGCTAAGTATTTTGATTTTCTAAAAGAGAATGGTATTGAAAAGAAAGATATTAATGCGGCGAATCTGCGTACTCAACCTGACTATGAGTATGACAGAGAATCCGATAAGTCTGTGCTAAAAGGTTATCGTGCAATCCGTTCGGTGGAAGTGAAGGTTCGTAAGTTGGATCATCTTAATATTTTGCTTGATGGCGCATTAAAAGCGGGTTTGAATGAGATCTCATCCGTTCAGTTTGGTGTGGACGATCCACAAAAATATCGTGATGAAGCCCGACAGAAAGCTATTCAGAATGCGATTGAGCAGGCTGATGTGTTAGCGAAAGGCTTTAACAGTAAACTTGGCCCGATATACAGCATCAATTATCGAGCGCCAGATATTTCCTATATGAAATACCGCAATAATGATGTTGTGCTGGCAGGAAGTGCGGCTGCTGGCGTGGGAGAAACTTACCAACAGGACACCATCAGCTTTAGCGATCAGGTTGATGTTGTGTTTGAGTTAAAACCTTAATCCGTGTCATCCTGTCTTAACATCTGACGCCCAATTTTCAACAGGGCGTCAGTCACTTTTTTCATGGTTCTGCTTTCCGGTGCGAAACGATGCCAATAGAGCATCCGGCGCTGACATAAACCCGGTGTCAGGTCGAGCAGTTTGCCCTTTTTCAGTTCCTGATCAATTTGTAAATGAGGGATCATACAACAGGTAGAACCCTGTTTTGCCAGTTGCACAAAAGCTTCAGATGAGTTGACGATATGGCATGGAACACTGCCCGGCGATAAATCGAAGTTCTGTTGTAAAAATGCCTGATGCATATCATCCAGGTGATCGAATGCTACTGCAGGTGCCTTCAGTAGTGCTGAACGGGTAACCCCATTTGGAAAATATCGGGTAGCAAATTCTGGTGACGCAACAAACAGGTAATCCAATGCCCCTAGTTTATCGACCAGACAACCAGGTAATGGTTGTGGTTGAATACTGACTGCACCAACGACTTCACCTCTTCTTAATTGTTCTTGAGTACGGGTTTCATCTTCAACCTGAATATTCAGCCGAATCGGTAAATCACCGAGCACTGGGTGTAATGCCGGTAACAGCCAGGTAGCCAGGCTATCGGCGTTAACTGCCAGTGAAAGCAGCAGTGGAGTATCTGTACCCGATTCATCGCCTAACCATTGTTCTTCCAGTAATTCTACTTGATGCAGTAGCGCCAGCAGCTTTTGCCCTTGTTCGGTGGGGCGTGGAGGAACGGTGCGCACTAACAGAGGCTGACCGAACAGATTTTCCAACTGCTTGATACGTTGGGAAACTGCGGATTGAGTGATACAGAGTTTCTGGGCTGCGCGTTCGAAACCACGCTCACGGATCACAGCATCCAAGGCTTGCAGTGTTCGGTAATCAGGGCGTTTCATTACAGAAAGATTCTCCATTGATTGTTCTGCATAGCACTATGCCATATTTTTCCGGTGGATGAGGCAAATTATCTGGTGTGCCATAAATCCTGTCTTATCAATGATAGCCGATACTGGTACTGGGCTCATCTCCAGCTTGAATAGATGTTGTTGATTAGTGGCCTTATTAACTGGGAATATTATATTACAGAAGTGAGCAATCGTGATAACTGCTTCAGCTTGTGTATAAAGTTTGTCACATCAAGGGAACCTCTCCAAGTTGAGTTTGTTCCAGCTGGAGCCGCTTTATCTACATACGATCTGAACGATAAGAGCTTTAACATTTATGTGCTAGAAAACTTTGTTAAGGATTCTGAAAATCACCCATTGAGAAGAAAAATGCTTTTGTATACTCTGTATACGACATTGATTTTCATGAATATGGTTGATGGTGAAATTGTAAGGATCCATGAACCAGTTGAGGATAAAATAGCTTACTATTGTTCGTTTGGTTTTGAGCTGGAGCGTTGTGGATATGTGATGTCATGTGACATCAAAACGTTAATCGAAAAGGTGAAGAGCAGGTCCGAGAGTTTAGCTCTTTGATAGTTAGTATCTGGATGCGTACTATAATGTTCAGGCAGAGCAACTGTTTTTTCATATTTGTCCTGCATGATGAATCAATTTAGTCATAAAGTTGCCTTAGCGGTGTTGCTATGAAAGCACAAAAAGAACCGATGTTCGATACTGTTCAAACCTACAAAAAGGCTGGAGAATCCTTAGATTTCCTAATGAAAGTAGGTCCAGCTTTGGAAGAGAAAGCGCAGGCACCGAGCCAGGAGAAGCAAGGTCGTCATCGCAGCAAAGCGGCTGCATAAATATCAGTCTTTTTGTAGCCCGCCTTATGGCGGGTTCTTTAATCACTCAATATTAATTCTCATGATTTACCGCATGCCGTTTAATTGCAGTTTCTTTGTTGTTGTCAATGCTTATACTAGCTGACAGGCTTTCCTTGTAACTGATATAGGCAGTGAATTGATATGACTCAGGATGAACTGAAAAAAGCAGTAGGTTGGGCAGCGCTCGAATTTGTCACTCCCGGAACGATTGTCGGTGTGGGGACGGGTTCAACGGCTTCGCATTTTATTGATGCTCTTGGCTCGATTAAAGACCAGATTGAAGGGGCTGTATCCAGCTCTGAGGCTTCTACCGAAAAACTAAAAAGCCTGGGAATTCCTGTATTCGACTGTAATGAAGTGGATTCCCTTGATCTTTATGTTGATGGCGCCGATGAAATCAATGGCAATATGCAGATGATTAAAGGCGGTGGTGCCGCATTGACTCGCGAAAAAATTATTTCTGCAATAGCGAAGAAATTCATTTGTATTGTTGATTCTTCTAAGAACGTTGATGTATTGGGTAAATTCCCTTTACCGGTTGAAGTGATCCCAATGGCTCGTTCATATGTTGCCCGTGAATTGATTAAATTGGGCGGTTTACCAGAATATCGCCAGAATGTTGTGACTGATAACGGTAATGTGATCCTGGATGTGCATAATTTAGCAATTCTCGATCCTGTTGAGTTAGAGAATAAAATTAATCGTATTGCCGGTGTCGTCACTGTCGGTCTGTTTGCTAACCGTGGTGCGGATGTTGTATTGATGGGAACATTAGATGGTGTGAAAACCATCACTAAATAATATTGCTCACAGAGGGCGGAACCTTTCGCCCTTAAAAATTTTTTACTTTTAATAATAAGTGAAAATTTAGTGATATATCTCACTTATCTGATTATTAGATAATCTAAATTCTGACTTTATTCTTCTTCATATCATTTTATTCCGCACAATAATTATTTTATTAAGACTTATTTGGTAGGAATAGCAATCGTTTGTATTGCTGTGTCTGTTTTTTTTGTTATGTTGAGAGAATGAATCTTAAATGTAATGAAAATTGACGTAACAATAGGCAGGGTAAATGGTTAAGGTATCTCTGGAAAAAGACAAGATTAAATTTTTGCTATTAGAAGGTGTACATCAGAGCACGGTGGAAAACCTGCGGGGAGCAGGCTATAGCAATATTGAATATCATAAAGGGGCGTTAGATTCTCAGGCGTTAAAAGAGGCAATTCGTGATGCCCATTTTGTTGGCATCCGTTCTCACACACAATTGACAGAAGATATTTTCCAGGCAGCAGAAAAATTGGTTGCTGTGGGGTGTTTCTGTATCGGTACCAATCAGGTTGATCTGAAAGCCGCTGCCAAACGGGGTATCCCCGTCTTTAATGCGCCATTTTCTAATACTCGCTCTGTTGCTGAGATGGTACTTGGTGAGTTGTTGTTACTACTGCGCCGTATTCCTTTAGCGAATGCTAAAGCGCATCGTGGCGTATGGGATAAACAGGCTAAGGGCTGTTATGAAGTGCGCGGTAAAAAACTGGGTATTATCGGTTATGGTCATATTGGTACTCAGCTGGGTATTTTGGCTGAAAATATTGGTATGGATGTTTACTTCTACGATATTGAGAACAAACTGCCATTAGGTAATGCTCATCAGATTCGTCATTTATCAGAATTACTGAATATGAGTGATGTGGTCAGTTTACACGTACCAGAAACGCCATCAACGAAGAATATGATGGGGACGCAGGAACTGGCATTGATGAAACCGGGTTCTATCCTAATTAATGCTTCACGCGGAACGGTGGTGGATATTCCGGCATTGTGTGAAGCACTGGAAAGTGAACACTTGTCCGGTGCGGCTGTGGATGTATTCCCGGTTGAACCCGCGACCAATAATGATCCGTTTGAGTCGCCTTTGCTTAAATTTGATAACGTATTGCTGACTCCGCATATCGGTGGTTCTACACAGGAAGCGCAGGAAAACATTGGTTATGAAGTGGCAGGAAAGTTAGCGAAGTATTCTGATAATGGTTCTACCTTATCAGCAGTCAACTTCCCGGAAGTTTCTCTTCCTGCTCATGCTGATGATACCAATCGGTTTTTACATATTCACGAAAATCGTCCAGGTATATTGAATAGTATTAACCAAGTGTTTGCTGCACAGGATATTAATATCGCTGCTCAGTACCTGCGTACCAGCGGGGATATGGGATATGTGGTGATTGATATTGTGACTGAGAACCCAGCTCAGGCTGAAATGGTATTTCAGGAACTGAAAGCTTTGCCGGGTACTATCCGTTCTCGCCTGCTGTACTGATTATTTTGCTACGCCGTAAATGGGCGCATTATGTAAGGTGCCCATTTTTTACTGCCATTGCCAGATTTTTTCGGGAGTGATGATTTCTGGTAATGGGATATCCCACTCGGCTGAAGGTAATGTATCGACTAATTGGCAGTTATGAGCCAGGCCAATCGGATAGAAATTTTTTTGTTGCCATTGGCTCAATGTACGATCGTAAAAGCCACCTCCCATTCCAAGTCGCTGTCCTGTGCGGTCGAAAGCAACCAGCGGGATCATCATGATATCCAGCTCAGATAAGGGTAAGAGCTGCTGAACATCCAGTGGTGGCTCTTCTATATTGAAACGATTTCTAACAAGCAACGTATTTGGTTGATAGTTTAAAAACAGCAGATGGTGGCGACTGAAAGGGTGCAATACAGGTAAATAGATCTGTTTGTTTTGTTGCCAGAGTTGGTTGATTAGTGGTCGGGTATCAAGTTCACCATCAAATGAAAGAAATAGTGCAATTTTATTGGCTTGGTGAATTCTGGGGTGGTTGACAACTTTTTCTGCGGCTTGGTTTGCAAAAAGGGCTTGTTGCTCAGGGGTTAGCTCACGGCGTTGCTGGCGTATTTTCTTTCTGATGTTTTGCCTGAGTGATAACAGGGGAGCTGATGGCATGGAACCTGACCTGTTAATGCGAGCAATGATTAAAATTGAGGGTTCTCCAAGATGCCGTTACAGGTAGTAACCCTTGAACCCTAGGTTCAAGGTGAACGCAGCGTCGCATCCTTAAGGCTTCTCGGACGGACCGAGCATGCACACCGGCTGCGGAGCACTACATTCTATCATGTATGAAATATCGGCTCAGGGGACTTTCCCCGTTCACGAACATCTCAGAGAAATTTATTCAGTGCTTACGCTTACTAAGCAACTTTATGTAACCTATTGTATAAAACTAAACACAGAAAGCAACTAATTATCGAATGATTCACTCACTAATGCATGATTTATCAATAGAATTCATTCATTTGATGCAATAGTACGCTCAGTGATGCGACCTTGCTCCACTAATGCTTGTTCTATAGTCTGTTGAAGCATCTTTATTTTTTGTTCCATATTGTAAGCATAGTCACGGGTTTTCACTTTTTCTTGTGCCAGCTCATGACAGACATTCAGTGCCACAATAAAAACCAGTTGTTCAGTATTGGTTACTCTGGTGCGTTCTTTTAAATCTTCTAAACGTTGTTCAAGTTCCACCGCGGCAGCCAGCAATGCTTCTTTTTGCTCTGATGGACAATTGACACGTAATGACCGCCCAAAAATCTGGATATCTACTGGTTGTGCAGACATGACCCCTTCCTGACTTATTACTGCGTCCTGGCTCTCATTCCTGATAGGATAAAGCAAGACGCCAATCATTACAGTGCGATACCGACAGACAACTCACGATTAGCTATGGCTGTTGTCTGGTATAGCGACTCCCCTTGGTGGTAGCATAGCATGAACTTACACCGTCAACGATGACCAATACACA
The DNA here is from genome assembly GCF_011189495.1 of Photorhabdus stackebrandtii. Taxonomy (NCBI): domain Bacteria; kingdom Pseudomonadati; phylum Pseudomonadota; class Gammaproteobacteria; order Enterobacterales; family Morganellaceae; genus Photorhabdus; species Photorhabdus stackebrandtii. The sequence continues at coordinate 111,969 of NZ_PUJV01000009.1, read as the reverse complement.
TGTCTATACAGAATTCATTACCAGATTATCAATCTTTTGACAAAATATTGCATCAGCAGTCAGTGGCGCTGACAGCGGCTGAGATGCATGGGTTGATTAGTGGCTTACTGTGCGGTGGTAACCGTGATAGTAGTTGGCAAGCTTTAGTTCATGATTTAGCCAATGATGGACTGGCTTTTTCCCATCCATTAGCTCAACAATTGCGTGAATTACGTGAAATTACATTTGAATCATTGGATGACAGTCATTTTGCATTCCATTTATTGTTGCCCGATGAGGAAGATAATGTGTTTGAACGGGCAGATGCCCTGTCTGGATGGGTAAACCATTTCTTATTGGGATTGGGTGTCGCGCAACCAAAATTCACAGATAAAAAAGAGGTCAGTGAGATTGTGGGTGATTTGCGTAATATCGGTCTGCTTGGCTATGAAGAAGGTGAGGATCAAGAAGAGCTGGCTCAGGCACTGGAAGAAGTTCTTGAATATGTGCGGGTTGCCGCGCAGCTTTGCTATATCGCTTTTACTCAGCCTAAAGCGGTTTCAATTGCAAAAAATGATAAACCAACATTGCATTAATTGCTGTTTATTGAACTCAAAATAATTAACTCAGTCGCAGGAGAGGGTATGCTCAAACAAGAATATTTATCCCGCCGTCAGGCTTTACTGGCAAAAATGGCTCCGGCCAGCGCAGCGATTATTTTTTCTGCTCCGCCTGCGCCACGAAATTCGGATAGTGAATATCCCTATCGCCAGCACAGTGATTTCCTTTATTTGACTGGGTTCAATGAACCGGAAGCTGTACTGATATTAATTAAGAGTGATGATACGCATAATCATAGTGTTCTTTTTAATCGAACCCGTGACTTAACGGCGGAAATTTGGTTTGGCCGCCGTCTTGGACAAGAAGCGGCACCAGAAAAACTGGGCATTAACCGGGCTTTGCCTTTTGATGATATCCAGGAAGAGCTTTATCAGCTGTTAAATGGTCTGGATGTGGTTTATCACGCACAGGGTGAATTTTCCTATGCGGATGAAATAGTCTTCCAGGCGCTGGATACACTGAGAAAAGGCGGTCGCCGTAATCTTTCCGCACCTTTAACGATAACTGACTGGCGTCCTTGGGTACACGAAATGCGGTTGTTCAAATCCAAGGCAGAAATTGAAATGATGCGCCGGGCAGGTGAAATCAGCGCACAGGCACATACGCGTGCGATGAAGACTTGCCGCCCCGGCATGTTTGAATATCAACTGGAAGCTGAAATTCATCACGAATTTACGCATCAGGGTGCACGTTATCCTTCTTACAATACGATTGTAGGGAGTGGTGAAAATGGCTGTATTCTGCACTACACCGAGAATGAAAGCCGGATGAAAGAGGGTGATCTGGTGCTGATTGATGCAGGTTGTGAATATCTGGGTTATGCCGGAGATATCACCCGTACTTTCCCGGTGAATGGCAAGTTCAGCCGTGCCCAGCGTGAAATCTACGATATCGTACTGAAAACATTGAAGGTTTCATTGGAATTGTATAAACCGGGCACCAGCATCAACAAAGTAACAGAATATGTTGTGCGGATTATGGTGGAAGAGTTGGTGAAACTGGGCATTATGCACGGTGAGGTTGAACATTTAATCGAAACCAAAGCCTATCGCCAGTTCTTTATGCATGGCCTCAGTCATTGGTTGGGGCTGGATGTGCATGATGTTGGGCACTATGGCGTAGAGCGTGATCGCATTCTGGAACCGGGAATGGTATTAACGGTTGAACCCGGGCTTTATATTGCACCGGATGCTGATGTGGCGCTGGAATATCGTGGTATCGGTATCCGTATTGAAGATGACATTTTGATCACTGAAACCGGTAACGAAAACCTGACAGCCAGTGTGATTAAAGAAGCTGATGAGATTGAAGCTCTGATGGCGAAAGCAAAACAGGGTTAAGTTAAGGTATGAACGTGATTATCGTTGGAGGGGGCATGACCGGCGCGACACTTGCGCTGGCGATATCTTCCCTGAGCAAGGGGCGGATTCATGTTTCCCTGATTGAAGCAGCAGAGCCGGAGCAGAAGCACCCCGGCTTTGATGCCAGAGCGATAGCGCTGGCTTACGGTACGTGTCAGCGTTTACAACAGATAGGGGTTTGGTCTGCTCTGGAAGATTATGTGATACCAATAACTCACGTTCATGTTAGTGACCGTGGTCATGCAGGGTTTGTGAACCTTTATGCAAAAGAATATCACATTCCGGCTTTAGGCAATGTTGTCGAACTGTATGATGCAGGTAAATGCTTGTTCGGCTTACTGAAAAATGCTCCCGGTGTGACACTGTATTGTCCATCCAAGGTTCTGACCGTTGAAAGAACGATGTCATCAGTGACTGTTACCCTGGACAGTGGCGATCAACTGCAAGGTGAATTGCTGGTCGCTGCAGATGGCAGTCATTCCGCGATTGGTCAAGCCTGCAATATTCAGTGGCAACAGCACCCTTATGAACAGATTGCCGTGATTACTAATGTGCTGACGTCAGAGCATCCACAGGGCAGGGCATTTGAACGTTTCACAGAATATGGCCCACTGGCTCTGCTACCAATGTCTGGGGGGCGGAGTTCACTGGTATGGTGCCATCATTTGGATCGGCGAAAGGAAATAGCTGGCTGGAATAATGAGCAGTTTCTGAGGCAGTTACAGCGGGCATTTGGCTGGCGATTGGGCAAAATGTTGGAAACCGGCTGGCGCCACAGTTATCCACTCACACTATCCACTGCAAATCAACAAGTCAGCCACCGATTGGCGCTGGTGGGTAATGCTGCACAAACATTACATCCGATTGCCGGTCAGGGTTTTAATCTTGGTATGCGCGATGTGATGACACTAGCTCAGATTGTTTCTGAGGCTTTTGCGGCTGGTCAGGATATTGGTGCTTACCCGGTTTTGGCTAATTATCAGCAGCAACGGATTTTAGATCGGGAAAATACCATTGGTATTACTGATGGATTGATACGGATATTTGCCAATCGTTATTTTCCATTAAGAGTTGGGCGCAATCTTGGCTTGATGGCGATGGAAAAATTCTCTCCTGTGCGGGATATACTGGCCCGCAGACTCTGGGCTGGGTCGCCCAAAGATAACCGCAGATAAAGCAGACAAAATAAGAGGACGTTATATTATGCAATCATTTGATGTGGTTATCGCTGGTGGCGGTATGGTAGGTTTGGCGCTTGCCTGTGGCTTACAGGGCAGTGGTTTGCGGGTGGCTGTGGTAGAAAGCTATCCGCCTGCTCAATCGGTTTCTGCCGGAGAAGAGTATGCTTTGCGGGTTTCTGCAATTAATGCTGCCAGTGAGCGCCTGTTACAGCATCTTGGCGTGTGGCAACAGATTTTGGATATGCGTGCCAGCCCTTATAAGGGAATAGAAGTCTGGGACCGGGATAGCTTTGGTCGCATTCGGTTCAACGCAGCTGAATATGGCCTGGAATATCTTGGTCATATCATTGAAAACCAGATTATCCGTGAGATGTTATGGAAAAAAGCGGAAAGCCTGTCGGATGTGACCATGTTGACGCCTGCGGCTTTGCAACAGATTGCCTGGGGAGAAAATGAAGCTTTCATGACATTATCCGATGGTCGCATGTTAACAGCCCGTTTAGTGGTTGGTGCTGATGGCGCTCATTCATGGTTGCGTCAACATGCTGATATCCCCTTGACATTCTGGGATTATGAACATCATGCGTTGGTGGCGACGATTCGGACCGAAGAGCCTCATGGCAGTGTTGCCCGTCAGGTCTTTTATGGTAATGGCATTCTGGCGTTTCTGCCTCTTGCTGATCCACATTTATGTTCTATCGTCTGGTCACTGCCGGGTGACGCTGCAGATCAGTACAAACAGCTTGATAACACGCTGTTCGACCAGCAACTGGCGGTGGATTTTGATATGCGTCTTGGTCAGTGTGAACTGATCAGCGAGCGCCAGACAATTCCATTGACTGGTCGTTATGCCCGTAACTTTGCCGCTCATCGTCTGGCCTTAGTGGGAGACGCTGCTCATACCATTCATCCATTGGCAGGGCAGGGCGTGAATCTGGGCTTTATGGATGTGGCTGAACTTATAGGTGAATTGCGTCGTCTGCATTGTCAGGGGAAAGATATTGGTCAACACTTTTATTTACGTCGTTATGAACGCCGTCGTAAACATAGTGCCGCTGTCATGCTGGCTGGAATGCAAGGGTTTCGTCAGTTGTTCGACGGCAACAATCCAGTGAAAAAATTTTTGCGGGATGTTGGGTTATCGCTGGCAGACAATTTACCCGGAATTAAACCGCCATTGCTTCGTCAGGCAATGGGGTTGAATGACTTACCGGGCTGGCTCTCTTCTCCGCCCTCTTCAGCTGAAAAAATCTAATTTAGCTTCTTCTTATCAATTATTTTTTCTCATGTGTCGCTGAAATATGGATAGGTGATTTTATTCATATTTCAGTGAGCTCTTAATGGAAAATGTGTGTTTTCTAAAGTTAATTGTTCATTTTGAGTATTATGGCTCATTTTAATAGTTAAAAATTCTGCATACTCATAGCATGTTTTTTTGTTGTTACTGAATTGGACCCTATTTTTACTTATGGTTCATTTTTGTTTTCAGTGATAACTTTTATGTTAAGACATCGTTTGCGTCGCGTTTTTTAGCCGCTTTTTGTTCATGATTCACAGTAGCTGTCGGTTAATACGCGGTATGTTTTCATGTAGGAAATGAAAAGAGGGAAATAATGGCAAAACACACTCCATTGTATGACCAGCATCTGGCCTGCGGTGCGCGCATGGTAGATTTTCATGGCTGGATGATGCCTTTGCATTACGGTTCACAAATGGATGAGCATCACACTGTCCGCACTGATGCTGGCATGTTTGATGTTTCCCACATGACGATTGTGGATCTGCATGGTACTGGCTGCCGTGATTTCCTGCGTTATTTGCTGGCAAATGACATTGCTAAACTGACAGAAAAAGGCAAAGCCTTATACACTGGGATGCTTAATGCTTCTGGTGGTGTCATTGATGACCTGATTGTTTACTACTTTAGCAATGATTTTTATCGGATGGTGGTCAATTCTGCGACCCGAGAGAAAGATCTGGCCTGGATCAATGAACATGCTGCCAATTACCCGGTTGATATTCAGGTACGTGATGATCTGGCGTTGATTGCTGTTCAGGGGCCTGAAGCTCAGGCAAAAGTACAGTCTCTGCTGAATGATCAACAAAAACAGGCTATTGCCGGAATGAAACCATTCTTTGGTGTTCAGGCTGGTGATCTGTTTATCGCAACAACGGGTTATACCGGCGAAGCGGGCTATGAAGTGGCGATGCCAAAAGAGCAGTCAGCCGATTTCTGGCAAAAACTGCTTAGTGTCGGCGTTAAGCCCGCAGGGTTAGGTGCCCGTGATACTTTGCGACTTGAAGCGGGTATGAACCTCTATGGACAGGAAATGGATGAAACCCTTTCTCCACTGGCAGCCAATATGGGCTGGACAATCGCCTGGAAACCAGAAGATCGCCAGTTTATAGGCCGTGAAGCGCTGGAAAAACAGCGTGAAGATGGCACTGAACAGTTGGTTGGCTTGGTGATGAGAGAAAAAGGTGTATTACGTGGTGGTTTGACGGTCAGTTTTACCGATGAAGCGGGCACTTTACACACTGGTGTTATTACCAGCGGTACATTCTCCCCAACATTAGGATTCAGTATTGCCCTTGCCCGTGTACCACAAGGGATTGGTGAACAGGCAATTGTACAAATCCGCAATCGTGAGATGCCGGTTCAGGTAGTCAAACCCAATTTTGTACGGGCGGGTAAACCTCTCGTATAGTCTAATAACTTAATGAATAAATAGTACCCTATCTCAGTAATCGTAATTGGGCAGGAAAACAAAATAGCCTAATGAGATAAGTTCTAAGATTGAAGGAGACAATAGTGATGAGTAATGTACCCACAGAGTTAAAATATGCTGAATCACATGAGTGGGTTCGTGCAGAAGGCAATGGTGAATACACTGTAGGTATTACCGAGCATGCGCAGGAGCTATTAGGTGATATGGTTTTTGTTGATTTGCCAGAAGTCGGTGATGAAATCAATTTTGGTGATGAATGTGCCGTTGTTGAATCGGTAAAAGCCGCTTCTGATATTTACGCGCCATTGAGTGGTGAAGTGATTGCTGTTAATGAAGCCTTGAATGATGCTCCTGAATTGGTTAACAGCGAGCCTTATAACGAAGGTTGGCTGTTCCGCATTAAAGCCTCTGATGAGAGTGAATTTGCGAATTTGCTGGATGCCGCAGGATATCAGGCACTTCTGGACGAAGAAGAATAATAAGCCCACTGTCGCCCTGTTTCACATCATGAGCAGGGCGTTTTTATTTGTATGCCATTTCTGGCCAGCTTCAGGAATCAGTAACAAATGACCCAAACATTAAGTCAACTCGAGAACCAGGGCGAGTTTATCCGCCGTCATATAGGCTCTTCCACCGAACAGCAGAAAGAGATGCTGGCGACAGTCGGGGCAAGTTCCCTCAATGAGTTAACACAGAAAATTGTTCCCCGCGATATCGCGTTACCAGCGCCACCCGATGTGGGCGGTGGTGCAACTGAACAGCAAGCACTGGCTGAACTGAAAGCCATTGCCAGCCAGAATAAGCGTTACCAATCCTATATTGGTATGGGTTATGTACCTTCTGTCCTGCCACCGGTTATTTTGCGCAACTTATTGGAAAACCCTGGCTGGTACACCGCTTATACTCCTTATCAACCGGAAGTTTCTCAAGGGCGTCTTGAATCACTGCTGAATTTCCAGCAAGTGACGATCGACCTGACAGGTTTGGATCTTGCCTCTGCATCTTTGCTGGATGAAGCCACCGCGGCGGCGGAAGCCATGGCAATGGCAAAACGTGCCAGCAAACTGAAAAACGCTGATCGTTTCTTTGTTGCTGATGATATACACCCTCAAACATTGGATGTTGTCCGTACCCGTGCTGAAACCTTTGGTTTTGATGTGATTGTAGATAAAGCAGAAAAAGTGCTGGAACTGGAAGGTGTATTTGGTGTGTTGTTGCAACAGGTGGGGACAAAAGGTGAAATTCATGATTACACCGACCTGATCGCACAACTGAAACAACGCAAAATCATTATCTGCGTTGCCGCTGACTTGATGGCGCTGGTGTTGCTGACTGCACCGGGCAAACAAGGGGCGGATGTGGTGTTTGGTTCTGCTCAACGCTTTGGTGTACCGATGGGTTATGGCGGCCCTCATGCCGCATTTTTTGCCTGCCGTGATGAATTCAAACGTTCTATGCCGGGACGTATTATCGGCGTTTCCCGTGATGCGGCGGGTAATACCGCACTGCGCATGGCAATGCAGACCCGTGAGCAGCATATCCGCCGTGAGAAAGCGAACTCCAACATCTGTACCTCGCAGGTATTGTTGGCAAACATCGCGGGGATGTATGCGGTATATCACGGTTCGAAAGGACTGAAACGCATTGCTGGCCGCATTCATCGTCTGACTGACATTCTGGCTGCCGGGTTACAGCAAGCCGGATTTACTCTACGCTACAAAACCTGGTTTGACACCCTGACGGTTGAAGTTGCCGATAAAGCCGCGGTACTGGCACGGGCAGACAAAGCGGAAATCAACTTGCGTAGCGATATTCACGGCGCAGTGGGTATCACATTGAGTGAAACCACCAGCCGGGATGATTTGGTCAAATTGTTCTCTGTACTGACAGGTACAGATAGCAAGCTGGATGTTGAGGCACTGGATGAGAATGTGATAGCGAAAAGCCAATCTATTCCTGCATCAATGTTGCGCAATGATGACATCCTCCAGCATCCGAATTTCAACCGCTATCACAGCGAAACAGATATGATGCGTTATATGCATCGCCTTGAACGCAAAGATTTAGCACTGAATCAGGCCATGATCCCATTGGGTTCTTGCACCATGAAACTCAATGCTGCGGCAGAAATGTTACCGATCTCCTGGCCTGAATTTAATCAGCTGCATCCATTCTGTCCGCCAGAGCAGGCGCAGGGTTATCAGCAGATGATAAGCCAGTTATCTCACTGGCTGGTTCAATTGACAGGTTATGATGCCGTGTGTATGCAGCCAAACTCGGGTGCACAGGGCGAATATGCGGGCCTGCTTGCTATTCGCCGTTACCACGAAAGCCGTGGGGAAGAGGATCGTCATATCTGCTTGATCCCCAGTTCTGCTCATGGCACTAATCCGGCTTCGGCTCATATGGCGGGTATGACCGTTGTGGTGGTGAGTTGTGATAAAGAAGGCAACATTGATCTGGCAGACCTGCGCGAAAAAGCAGAAAAATCCGGTGATGAGCTTTCCTGCATCATGGTGACCTACCCATCAACACACGGCGTATATGAAGAAACTATCCGTCAGGTGTGTGACATCATTCATCAATATGGTGGTCAAGTTTACCTTGATGGTGCGAATATGAACGCACAGGTTGGAATCACCGCGCCCGGTTTTATTGGCGCTGATGTTTCGCACCTCAACCTGCACAAAACATTTTGCATCCCACATGGTGGTGGCGGTCCAGGTATGGGGCCGATTGGCGTAAAAGCGCATTTAGCGCCGTTCTTGCCGGGGCACTCAGTGGTTCAAATGGATGGTCTTACTGAACAGAGAGCGGTCTCTGCTGCGCCGTTTGGCAGCGCCTCCATTCTGCCTATTAGCTGGATGTATATCCGTATGATGGGTTCGCAAGGGCTGAAACAGGCAAGTCAGGTGGCGATTTTGAATGCCAACTACATTGCTGCCCGCCTGAAAAATGATTATGACGTGTTGTATACCGGTCATAATGGTCATGTAGCGCATGAATGTATTCTGGATATTCGGCCACTGAAAGAAGCGTTTGGTATCAGTGAAATGGATATTGCCAAGCGTTTGGTTGACTATGGTTTCCATGCGCCCACGATGTCATTCCCGGTTGCCGGCACACTGATGGTGGAACCAACAGAATCAGAAAGCAAAGTGGAAATTGATCGCTTTGTCGATGCCATGCTGTCAATCCGTGCTGAAATTAACAAAGTTGCGCAAGGTGAATGGTCATTGGAAGATAACCCATTGGTCAATGCGCCTCACGTACAAACTGAACTGGCTTCTGACTGGAACCATAATTACAGCCGTGAAATTGCCGTTTTTCCAACCGCAGAAACCAAAGCCAATAAATATTGGCCTGTCGTTAAACGACTGGATGATGTTTACGGTGATCGTAATCTGCATTGTTCCTGCGTACCTGTCAGTGATTATCAATAATCACTAAATAATGTGGCAACACCGGTATAATTACTGGTGTTGCTATTATCTCTATTGATTGCAATTTTCCTGATACAGGCTTCAACACCGGGTGTGAACTAACTCCGATGTACTCCTTTATCCACAATTCCGTCGTGAGTTCAACAATAGGCCCTGCCATTAATGGCGGCAGTTTTACGGATAATCTGCAAACCGCGTTATTAAACAATATAGGTAGCCAGATTTAATCTATTTATCAGAGATTCCACACTCCACTTATTCTACATTTACCTAACCTGCCATAACCATTTAAAAGCACGAAAATAGAGATATTAAAGCTTTTATATATAACTATAAGTACAGATTTTTTAAAATACGTTAATTAACCTGAACTTTGCTTAAGAAGGAAATTAAAGTATCTGAGATACGATCAACGTTTTTGTCAAAGAAAATTCAAGACATCTCAGTCCGCTTGGTTTTTTGCTTAATATTCCTTCAATATAAAAGAAAGTATGCTACCATTCACCGATGAAGAGAAAAAATACACCAACGCCACATGACGCTGTTTTTAAACAGTTTTTAGGTCATATTGATACTGCCAGAGACTTTTTGGAGATACATTTGCCTGCGACATTACGGGCAGTTTGTGATCTGGATACACTGCGATTGGAATCAGGGTCGTTTATTGAGGATAATCTGCGCGAGCATTATTCTGATATCCTGTATTCGCTAAAAACAGCGCAGGGTGACGGATACGTATATTGCGTGATCGAACACCAAAGTTCCCCGGACAAGATGATGGCATTCCGGCTGATGCGATACGGTATTTCCGCAATGCAACGGCATCTGGAGCAGGGACATGAAAAATTGCCGCTGGTCATTCCGGTGTTGTTCTATCACGGGAAAATACAGCCGTATCCCTGGAGTACCAGTTGGCTCGATTGCTTTGATGCTCCGACCATGGCGAAGGAAATCTATTCCGGTGCATTCCCGCTGGTAGATGTGACGGTAATCCCGGATGATAAAATTCTGACGCATAAACGGGTTGCGCTACTGGAAATGGTGCAAAAGCATATCCGGCAGCGTGATATGGCGGAGCTGCTGCAAGAGTTAGTCATACTGCTGACGTATGATTACTATACAGATGAACAGCTAAAAAGCGTGCTAAACTACTTATTACAGGTGGGAGATACCGCCGATCCAGAGGGTTTTATCCGGCGACTGGCAGAACAGTCCCCGAAGTATGAGGAGGTACTGATGACAATAGCACAGAAACTGGAGCAGAAAGGGCGTCAGGAAGGATTGCAGGAAGGCGAAAAACGGGGGATTCTGAAAGTCGCGTGGGCGATGATCGACATGGGTATCGACCGTGAAACGATAATGAAAACTACCGGGTTGACTCAGAACGAACTTGAGCAAATACGCCACTAACTCGTATTGAGAGTTCTTAATCAGTATTCAACGATTTATGTTAAAAGAGGATCTTACGGTGACTGTCAGAACAGTCACCGAAGTATGAGTACCGACCGTGAAACGGTGATGAAAATTATCGGACTGGGCTTGAATAAATGTCCGACAAACTTACTGTTGATACGTTATCGGCATAAAAATGCGTGAGTCAATGCACGAAACGCATAGAAGTGGCACATTTACATTCCAAGCGATAAGACCGAGTCTGAATCTACGTGCTTCTGAAATCTCTGTTCTTAAGCAGAGCTGAGGTTAATTAAATTTACTCGAAATCTATTAACCATTAACAGAAAACTTAAAATAAATCAGAGAGAAAAAGAATATTATCCGAAAAAACATAAAATGGTATCTTTATACCACCAAGCTATTTACGGGTTGATTTATGAAGATAAAATACAGTAGGGTAACTTATAAAAACTGCTCAGGATTACCAGTAAAACAGTGTCAGTAAAGATAAAGCAAGTATGATTAACGTTGATTAAATGTAAAACACAATATACCATAATGATTAAAATTAATAAAAATCAAGTGTTAAAAGCAGTAAAAACAACGGCTAAAACCTTATTATACCGATTAAAACCAGAGGTTAAAAAATGGCTTTTAATAACAGTTTAAAACCAGCCTATCATAAATCTATCAGTGAAAAATGAGAAAAATAATTGGCTTTATTAATATATATTCCCGTAAAAAAGGATAAATAAAAATATATAATAGATTAATCAGACAGTATATTTAAAAAAAGAATCCGGCTTTAATGACGCTTTTAATCGGAGGAGTGAATTTTTTCATCAACCAGTTAAATAATCATTAATGAACAATGGAAATAATGCAATCCGTAAAAAAATCATTTAACTGAACATGAACTGGATAACTTACAGGGCCATTAAATACATCCGTTTAAACTTGGTTTTACACTATCTTATCCCGTTTAATAGCATTGCTTTTCTACCGTTTTATTTAAGCCATGCCTCTTTTTATATCTTAAATGTGGTTTAACGCTAAAATAAATTCATATCGTTATTTTTTCAAGCTATTTTCGTTATTTATTAACGCTTAAATACCTGTTTAATCATGGCTAATTAATTCGCCAGACTTTTCACTATTGTTGATATAATAAGGCGTTATTAAATTAGTTTACCGATTTATTTAAACATCATTTAAATGGATGTCGATCGGCAAGTTAGCTACGGGTAAAGAACAGACGTCTATTAATGCCAGATTTTGAAAAGGTACAGAGTAGCCCAAAAGGGCTTATTCCCTATCATATTTAATGTATTTATCAGCGATGTTATCCTCTGCTTATTTTACATTTACCTAACCTGCCATAACCATTAAAATAAAGTTAAAAATAAATCAACGAAAAAAAGAATATTGTCCGAAAAAACATAAAAGGGTATTTTATACCATCAAGTGAAAACTACTCAGGATTGTTGGTAAAACAGCGTCAATAAAGATAAAAAGTGAGTATGATTAGCGTTGATTAAACTTAACAAAAAACAGACATTAAATGTGGTAAAAACAATGGTTAAAACTTCATACCAGTTAAAACCAGAGGTTAAAAAATGGTTTTTAATAACAGTTTAAAACCTGCCCATCATAAATCCATAAGTGAAAATGAAAAAAATAATCTGCTTTATTAATGTTTATATGCCCCGTAAAAAAAGATAAATAAAAATGTTAATCGGTTAATCATACAATCTATTTTTAAAAAGGAACCAACGTTAATAACGTTTTCAATCGGGGAGTGAATTTTTTATCAGACAGTTAAATAATCATTCATAAAAAACAGGAATCACAATATCCGTAAATAAATGATTTAATTGAATACGAACTTATTTACTCGTAGAGTAATTATGTTGCACTTATTATGCTAAATCGCCAAGTAATATCTATTAATTTTTCTCTACTGAAACCATAATGGTACGTTCTGTGTCATTTTGTTTTATCTTTATCAAAATATTACCCTTATGCCAATCATTATCCTCTTTTCTTAGAAAACCTGTATTTTCAATGTAATTTATTATTTCTATTTTACGATTTGGATTGACATTAAAAAATACAACCTCGTTAATCATTGGTTTTGTTCCATCTGGTGAATCGTAATAAATAACATAATCACTTGAAATAAATGGCATCACTTTAATTTCATCAAAAGTAAACATGTTATATTTAATGAAATCATTTTTCGTATATGAAAAATTAACATTCACAAATAAAATAGGGATAATTGAAATTACTCCCAAACAAACCAATATAATAAATGTTCTCTTTATAAAATTATTCAATTTCAATGCCAACATTTCTTTCTACACCTATGTTATATCTAGTCATATCTTTAATATGTATTAATATTTGACTTTTGTCTATATCAGTTATGGGGGATATAGTGTTCAGAAATTCTGGTAAAGACGAATAATAAGGCCTGGCGTTATTAGGGTATTTTTCAGGATCGGGGAATAACAAAGGCTTGAACATTTTATTTTTATATTTACCTATAGGGCCATAGTAATCCCACCGTTTTAATGCGTCACTTTTACTGACAGGGTTAAGCCGAGGTAAATAGTCTATTTGATTTATAGCCTGATAAAAACCAAGTAAGTTAGAAACCAAATCTTCACCACTATATCCACTATCCGTGTACCAGTTAAAAGGAAAGGAGTCCTGATGAGCTTCAAATAAATGGCTTGTATACATCATAATAGTCAGTGCAACTCTCTGCTTATCATGTAAAGACAACCCTTTCCTCACTCTCCATTTTGTCATTTTAGACATTCCGTATTTCAACCCTAACCCCATATATTGTGTGTATCTAATAGTAAAATAAGACTCCTTAGTGTCATCCCCTGAATTTATAGCAGCCATGAGCTTTCTGGCATCATCTCCTTTAGCATGACCGGCATCTACCCATCCCGACTTTTCGGTATAAACCAACCTCCCTCTTTCTATATCACTTCTCTTGCTCATGAGTACTCCTGTGATTTAGTTGGCGGTTATCGAAGCTATTCGGTCACTGCTCCTGCCACCAGGTGTAACGATTTGCGTTTAAAATCGGATCGACCTGCATTTATCCCCAAATTAACTGCAACTGACGGCGCAGCAAACCCAAGTTAATTGTCAATGAAAATCGCTCCGCCAATAGTACAAAAAACATCCGTTGTTGAGACTAGAGAACGATATCTTCAATGTGGAAAAATAAAAGAGAAACGAGTCACAGGATAATCTGAAAAATTAGCGATTATCTCAACTATCCGGTCACTCCCCATAATAGTCAATTTCGGTATAATAACATTTGTCTCTATCTTATATATTTTGGTGAAAATGATGTAAAATATAAATTTAAAAAAACACCTTTCTTGAGAATTTTTGTTTTTTTATTGAAGAATAAAAGGTATTTAGAATATTGTTCCCCGTAACAATGCGAATATGAATTGTTTTTATTTTATACTGAAAACATTTATATGATTTTTTTATTGATAATATAAAATTAAATTTATTTGACAGTTTTGTATTTGATGACTATTGTTCTCTCCTGATTTGCAAATGTTATTGCCAATCTAATAATATCATTTGTTATTATTTCTTTTAAATAGAAATAGTATACTTAAGAAATAATTTAATTTATTGTTTTTATTTGATTTTTTTAAATTGTAACTTTTGTTAAATTAATTTTTATGGGTGATTATATTTTTCTGATAATGAATTGAAACTGTTTCTAATGTGATAATTTATTATCGCATGTTTGTTTTTAAATTTAGCATCAATATGAGTGTGATTCGTCATTTTAATTACTGATGAATACATGGTTATTTTTTTACCATGGATGTAAAGCAGTAAAAATATCCTCACTGTAAGAGGGTAATAATTATTTATCCGTCATTGTTGACAAAATATTTAAAATAAATTGGCCATAGGCCATACAGGAGTAAATAAATGAAATACGACTTTATTGTCGTTGGTTCAGGCGCAATTGCTGGTTCAATTGCTTATGAATTAGCAAGCAGAAATCTTTCGGTTTGTAGGGTTGGAAGTACTGATCGAACCAATGCCGCTTCTAAAGCAGCAGGTGCGATGAATGGTTGTTTTGGCGAAATTACCAGTGGCTTATTAGCGAGTGAACACGGTAAGCTGAAATTGAATATGGATTGTATTTCCAAAGAGCTTTGGCCTGCCTGGGCGCAACGGTTAGCTGACTCTTCTGGTGATAGGCGATCGCTGTTCACCGCTCAAGGGACTCATGTGATACTGAATACTGCCGGGATGGAAGAGATTGATAGTGTCAATTATGACGCTATTGAACAAACCCTGAACGAATATGCGGCCCCTTATGAAACCGTTGATCCACGTGAAATTGAATGGTTAAAGCCTAACGATTTGGTGCGTCCGCTTCGTGCTTTATATATTCCTGATGAACATGCTCTAGATTCGCATTTATTGCTGGAAAAGCTGGATGCGGCATTGGTTGCTGAAGGTGGCGTTCTCAAAGATGAGAATGTCAAGAGTGTGTTGATTGAAGACGGTTTAGCCATTGGCGTCGAATTGCTCAGTGGTGAGCGTTTAATGGCGGATAAGGTGGTGGTTGCTGCCGGTGCGCACTCGTTGGATCTGTTATCTAATGTCCCTTCTGTTGTTCGGCAGATCCCGCCGATATTTGCCGGTTATGGGGTATCTATTTTGGTCAAGATGCCAAAAGGCAGAGAATTGCCGACGTCGGTGATTCGAACTCCTAACCGGGCATTTGCTTGTGGGCTGCATTGTGTACCCCGTGGTGATGGTGTTCTGTATCTGGGTGCGACAAATATTCTGTCTGAAAAACCACGCAGTCAGGCGCTGATTTCTGATGTGCAGTTCCTGCTGGATTGTGCGTTAGATCAGTTGGATATTAACTTACATGATGCTGAGATCCTTTCAATCCAGGTCGGTAACCGGCCAATCCCTGCTGATGGGTTCCCGTTGATTGGTGAATGTGGCGTGAATGGCCTTTGGCTGGCTACCGGGACTTACCGTGATGGCTTACATCAGTCACCGTTACTGGCAGATTATGTTGCTAATGCGTTGACTGGAATAGAAAATACGCAAATTAACCTGGATTCCTTCAACCCGGTTCGTCCTCCGTTAGTGGGTTTCTCTCGTGAAGTGATGGCTAAAGAAACTGTCCAGCAGATGCTTGCTACAGGTTACGAATATCGCTGGGATATCAAACCTTATTGGTTGCCACTGCTGAATGAAGGCATGACACGCAATTATCAGGATTTGATTGAGTCTCTTCACCCTCAGTTTACACCACCGCCAGAACTGGTTGCTTTCTCTTATATTTATGAATCCATGCGTGAACGGTTACGTAGTTACTATGAGGCATGGTCATGAATTCTTCGCTAAAAGATCAGGCTGCTATTGATAAGGCCAGGGAATTACTGTCAGGAGCGGGTGTTTGGGATGTGGAAACCGATCTTGATTGCCTGATTGACCGTTATCTGGAAAGGCGCTGTCAGGATCGCGCCCGTGATGAATTTATGCTTGCGGTTCATGAGCGCTGTAACCGGATCCCTCTTGGGCATATTGTCGGCATTGCGGATTTTGATGAACTGCCTTTGGTGGTCGGTACGGGGGTATTTATTCCGCGTCCTCATAGCCAGATTATCCATAAATGGCTGGAGAATGAACATGAAGTACCTCAGGGATCAGGGGTTCTGGATTTATGTTCGGGGAGTGGTGCTATTGGTTTAGCCATCGCTAAACGTCGCCCGGATTTAAAGGTCACTTGTGTTGAATATGACGACATCGCTTTTCAATACCTGACACGCAATATCAACCGGTTAGCGAGCTGGGAGATTAAAGTCGATGCATTAAAAGCCGATTTACGGGATTGGCAGGCATTTTCGCAATTTAACGGGTCGGTGGCGTTAATTGTCGCTAATCCACCTTACGTTCCAGAGCAGCAGACAATATTACCAGAGTGGGAGGAGCATCATCCTTATGTGTCGGTGTATTCCGGGGATGATGGGCTAGATTTAACGCGGTTGATTATCAAACAAGCCAAACAGTTACTGCAATCAAATGGCTGGTTGGTCATCGAACATGGTGAAAGTCAGGAGGGGAGCGTCAGAACATTATTTTCAGACGCCGGTTTTTCCTTGATACGAACAATTATTGATGAAGAGATTTCTGACACAACAGGCAGTTCGGTAATCACTGTAGGTTGTCAGCTCATTTGAATTCAGACAGTTGGAGTCTAGATAATGGATGTAAAACAGAAGCAGGATTGGATGACGATTCGTAAGTCACGGACCACCGGCGCCTTAGCGCAAGCTATTGATGAAGGTTTGACCAGTTTCACGGTGGTAGAACGTCAAGGTAAGCAAATTACGACAGAAGAAGGCAAAGTTTTTACGGAATTTGTTTCCTGCTCTTATTTGGGATTAGAACATCATCCTGCGTTAATTGAGGCAGCAAATCAGGCAATGGCCCGGACAGGGATTCATTTGTCATCGTCCCGTGGTGCGATGCGCCCGCAATATTTGAGGCAACTAGAGGAACTGCTGGAAGAAATTTATCAAGGTGGCTCTGTTGCTGTTTTCACTTCCACCAGTAACGTTCACCTGGGTGTATTGCCGTTATTGGGCAGTGGTTCTTTACCTAACTATCCACTTACCCGGCCAGTACATTGGTTGATGGATAAAACGGCTCATGCGTCTATGCAGGTATTACGCGGTATTCTCGAACAGTTCGGGCCAGTATCGCGGGTCGATAGTGCGGATGAACCGTCGGTACAGCAAGCTTTGCAAAACTGCGGAGAGAATCAGCGTACCCCTGTCCTGCTGATTGATGGTATTGGCTCAATGAATGGCTTGATTCCGGTTGCCGAATTAACCCGAAAATTGGCTGCTGCCGGAGGTTATGTCTATGTCGATGATGCTCATGGTATTTCCATTGTAGGGCGTCATGGTGCAGGTTACGCCTTTGCTGCACTTGACCATATTTTACCATCCAACCTCATACTGGCAGGTTCGCTTTCCAAAGCATTTGGTGGTGCGGGCGGTTTTGTGGTTGTTGCGGGTGCCGATGATATTGAAGTGATTAGTACCTTGGCTAATCCTCTGGTTTTTGGTCATTCGATTATGGTGCCGATGTTGGCCGCTAACGTTGCTGCAGCAAAACTTCATCTTAGCCTTGAAATAGAAATCCGCCAGGAACAGTTATGGAAGAACGTCAATCTGTTTGATTCCCTGACGGGTAACAGCCTGATGAATGCCGGTGTGCAATCTCCAGTTCGTGGTGCTTTATTCGAAAATGAAGCTGAAGGGCTTGAAGTTGCACGTCTGCTGCGCGACAACGGCATCTTATTGTTCCCGGTATTTTATCCACTCGTTCAGGATGGCAATGCCATGTTGCGTTTTGCCTTCTCCAGTGAGCATAAGGAGAGTGAGATCAGGCACTTAGTAAATACCTTATTTAAAATACGGGAAAAAGGGCTGAATTGGTCTGAGCCACAAGCCATAGCTCCACAGGTATAAGTGACATAGATTTATTGATGAAAATGATTGAAATAAACCAGTAATGAAGACCAAATATATGACTCAATCAATAATAGATAAGCAGGACATATTGCAACCTCATAGGGAATCTCTGGATGTGATTAATATGCAGATATTGGCGCTTCTTTCTGAACGTATGAAGATCTGTATGAAAATCGCTGAGATAAAAGCAGAACAGGATATTCCGATGATGCAGCCACAACGTATTACCTCGTTATTGGCTATGTTGAGGGATAAGTCAACGGATCTTGGGTTACGGCCTGAATACACTGAATCAATATTTCAACAGGTTATTGAAGAAACCTGCCGTCGAGAAGAAGAGCTGATTGATCAGTTGCTACACGAGAAAGCAAAGAATAATGAAAATACTGCTCATTGATAATTATGATTCTTTTACGCAAAACATTGCTCAATATCTGTATGAAGTTACCGGGAGTGTGCCATCTGTCGTCACCAATTCTCTGACTTATGAAGCGCTGGCGATAGACAATTATGATGCTGTCGTGCTTTCTCCAGGGCCAGGGCATCCGGCTGAAAACAGCGATTTTGGTGTCTGTGCTGAGGTCATTGCCCGCGCCGAAATCCCATTATTGGGTATTTGCCTCGGCCATCAGGGAATTAGCCTGGCATTTGGTGGTTTTGTCGAACATGCACCTAATCCGGTGCATGGTTATCGCAGTCGCATCAGGAATACCGGGGAAGGGTTATTCCTCGGTTTGCCTGAGCAATTTGACGTGGTCAGGTACCACTCGCTGGTCTGTACCCGGCTGCCGGACAATCTTAAATGTACTGCCTGGACTGATGATGGCTTAATTATGGCAATTGAACACACCCAAAGACCGATTTGGGGTGTTCAGTTTCATCCTGAGTCGATTGATTCTGAATATGGGCGTGAATTACTGAGTAATTTTGTTCGTATAGCAAAGACGTATGAAGAAAATAACGGGCAGGATATTACCGCTCAGAATCAGTGTATTTCTGCCAATGAAGCTTATCTGGCGGTGGGCGGAAAGCCGCATCTCAACCTGAATTACCGTGAATGTCAGAGCATCATCGATCCTGAATCTCTGTTCATTCAACATTATGGCAATGATACTCACTCTTTCTGGCTGGACAGTGAAAAGTCGGATAGGCCCAATGCCCGCTTTTCAATCATGGGAAGTGGCAACAAACAGGGTGCTGTCAGGCTTGAATATTGTGTACAGACGGAGAGTTTGCGTTTGACCGGTCCTGATGGTGAAAGGATTGTTCAGGGTGATTTTTTCTCATTGATGTCTGAACTGCTTGAACTGGTGAAGATTTCCACACCAAAACGGATGCCATTTGCCTTCAAAGGTGGCTTTGTTGGTTATTTGGGATATGAATTAAAGGCGTTGACTATTGGCAGCAGCAAATATCATTCAGAACATCCTGATGCCAGTTTAATCTTTACTCCGCATTTTTTTGTCTTCGATCACCAGCAGAATAAGCTTTATGAGTGTCTGATCACACCGGTAGGCCAGCCACAAAATTGGCCGCCGGCACCTTTAGTGACCATTGCAAAAAATACCGGTGGGGTGATACCTGATTTTATTCCTGGCGCTGTCGATCAGAACAAAATTCGTCTGGAATATGGAGCTCAGAAGTATCTGGATGGGATCCATAAATCGCTTCAATACATCACCGATGGCGAGTCTTATGAAATCTGTCTGACGAATAGAGCAAAGATGGCTTATGCAGGGCTGCCATTGGATGCTTATCGACGAATGCGTCATGCCAGCCCTGTGCCTTATGGCGCCTATCTGGCATGTGGGGATTTTTCGGTACTCAGTGCATCGCCGGAGACGTTTTTACGCATTGATGAGGCCAGAGGTATTGAATCCAGACCGATTAAGGGAACCCGGCCACGAGGAAGAACGGCAGCGGATGATCAGCATTTTCAGGTGGAATTGAGTCAGTCAGCTAAAGATAGAGCTGAAAACCTGATGATAGTGGACTTGGTGCGCCACGATCTTAATCAGGTGTGTCGTCCTGGCAGTGTTCATGTGCCTGAATTGTTTAAAGTTGAGAGCTTCTCTTCTGTGCATCAATTGGTTTCGACAATACGCGGTGAATTACGTGAAGGCACTTCATCAATGGAAGCCATCCGGGCATGTTTCCCGGGAGGATCAATGACCGGCGCGCCGAAGAAACGCACAATGGAGATCATTGACTCTTTGGAGTCATCGGCACGCGGTGTTTACTCTGGTGCGCTTGGATGGTTATCTTTCAGTGGTGAAGCAGAGTTGAGCATTGTTATCCGAACGGCGGTGTTACATCAAGAATGTGCCGAGTTCGGCATTGGCGGTGCCATTGTCGCTCATTCCGATCCTTATGGTGAATTTGAAGAAACATTGGTGAAGGCCAGTGTGCCCTATTTCAGTTTTAGTCATATCGCGGAGGAAGTGTGAGTAACCATAAAGTTGTCATTCTTGGTGGGCAAGGTGCGATTGGCTCTTTATTGGGGCGCCTGTTTATTCAAAGTGGTTGCATTGTATACCGTGTTGACCAACGAACGCAGGGAGAGCGTTCTCTTTGCTGCCAGCTTGATATCTTAAATCCCGCAGCGGGTTCTGAGGCGATTTTTACTGAGGCAAAGGCGGTCGTCTTCGCCTTACCGGAAGCGGTTGCAATACAGGCTCTGCCTTGGGTGCTATCGGCGGTTGGTGATGATGTACAGATAGTGTCAACCTGTTCGGTTCAGGCACCTTTCCATTCCGCTTTAAGCGCTGCCGCCCCTGGGCAGCCTTTCATCGGTGTTAACCCGATGTTCTCGCCATCTTTGTCGGAGCAAAAAAGGCCTGTTGCAGTCACTCTTGATAACTGTCATGTTAACGAGCATTGGATTGAGCGGGTATTGACGCAGGCGGGTATGCGCATCAGTAGAATGACGCCGGAGGAACATGATCGGGTAATGGCGTTTTGTCAGGCTTTACCCCATGCCGCGATATTGATTTTTGGCCTGGTTCTGGCGAAAAGCCCGTTGGATATTGGTACTCTGGCGACTGTTGCACCGCCGCCAATGCGTACCATGTTGGCGTTATTATCAAGGGTTTTACTCAATCCAATGGAAGTGTACTGGGACGTTCAATATGAAAACCCTATGGCTGCCGAACCGCGGCGGGAGTTGCTGCATGCCATACAACAGTTAGATTCAATAGTGCAGGCTGGCGATCAAACTGAATTTGGCAATAACCTCAGACACATTGCACAACAACTGGGGGAACAGCTCAATATTAGTGCTGCTGATTGCCAGCATATTTTTTCAACGCTTGAATGATAATAGGAAAGGAGTTGGGGGGATGTCATTAAATAGAGTTGCTGAGGCTAACGGGCGGGCAGGACTCAGAAATTGGCTGGGATTGCTGATATTGATGTTGCCGGTATTGTTGGTGACGGTGGACAATACGATCTTAAGCTTTGCTTTACCGAAAATTGCTGAAGCTCTGGGGCCCAGCGCAAGTCAGCAATTATGGGTGATTGATGCTTATTCACTGGTGTTGGCGGGTTTGCTGGTATCCATGGGGAGTATTGGTGATCGTGTTGGTCATCGTTCATTGCTGTTATTTGGATCTTTGGGATTCACCGTTATTTCGGTATTAACAGCGCTGTCAACTTCACCCGAACAATTAATTGGAGGGCGAGCCGTACTTGGGTTTTTTGGTGCGATGTTGATGCCTTCAACTTTGGCTTTAATCAGCACTCTTTTTGAGGATCGTGAACAGCGTCGGTTAGCTGTTGCTATCTGGGCGACAACATTAACTGTCGGTTCGGCGTTGGGGCCTGTCATTGGTGGCGTTCTGTTGCAATTCTTTGACTGGAATTCCATTTTTCTATTGGCAGTACCGGTATTAGTGCCATTGTTGATCTTCGGACCGATGTTATTACCGGAGTCCGATAAAAAGCAGACTGGCATTATTGATGGGTATAGCGTTGTATTATCGATCATCGCCATGGTTGGTATTGTTTACGCGATTAAACATCTTGCCAGTGACGGGTTTGAAATAAGTGTGATACTGGAATTGTCTGTTGGCTTGGTTGCTGGCGTGTTATTTGTTCGCCGGCAGCGGCGTCTGCCCGTACCGTTAATGGATCTCTCACTGTTCCGTAATGGTATGTTCACCGGCTCGATTATGGTCAACTTATTGAGTCTGGCCTTGCTGGTTGGCTTTGTCTTTTTTGCCACTCAGGTCTTGCAAATTGTATTGGGTATGAAGCCGATTTCGGCCAGTTTAGCGCTGGTTCCCGGACAAATAATGGCGATTATTATTGGCATGGCGATAGTGCCTGTTGCTCAACGGATGCCGGCTTATTACCTTGTACCAATGCTGCTTGCTTTTGCGGGTATTGCATTTCTTCTGGTAGCCAGTTTCGGCAGCGATTTGATCACGCTGGTGGTTGCATTCGCATTATTAAATGTGGGTGTAGGTGCAATTGCGTCGGTGTCTAACGATCTGGTGCTTTCGTCAGTGCCGTCCTCTAAAGCCGGGGCGGCATCGGCAATAAGCGAAACAGCTTATGAAGTGGGTGTGGTACTTGGCACGACAATTATCGGTGGATTGGTGACCGCTTTCTATCGTGTCATTCTGCAATTGCCGGATGGGATCTCTCATGAACAGACGGGGTTGGCATTAGAAACTCTGGCTGGCGCTTACGTTGTAGCGAACTCATTAGCTGAGGCGGAAGGGCAACAACTGATGACTGCGGCAGCGGAATCCTTCACCAGCGCTATTCATATGATGAGCTGGATGACAGCGGTATTGACCGGCGTCGTGGTATTGATCGCCTGGCGTTTACTAAAAGCGCCACAGAAACAACAAGTGCTTGAGTATTGATAATCTTATGTGCAGCCGTTGGTAATGGCTGCACCGCGTTTCTTGGCGTGACTGTCTGGGATTATTAAATATAAAGTATTCTGAAAATAACCTCTCACCTTTTACTATTTTTAATAATTATAAAGTGATAATAATCTTAAATTTATAAACTTTATTTAAATGTTTTGCGGTTGATTTTATTAAAAGCAAAGATTGATTTATTCTATTATGTTTTTGTCTTGTTTCAATTTAATTGTAAATAATAACTCTACATAATTGGTTGTCTTATTTCTGCACTACCAATATTTAATTGCATAGAGTTTAAATTGAAATAATTAATTGATTTATTCACATTGAAAAAATAGTGGCACACCATAAAAATTTCATTTTTCTGATGGAAAAAACAGAAAGGCATGTTAATACTTTTAGTTGTGAAAAATAAAATTCATATTAAATTACTTCATATGTATTGAGTGAATTTTTAATTAATTATAGGTATTTTTGAATAAAATTCAGGGGGGTTGTCAATTAGCCTGAGATTATTTTTTAAGTTGTTGAATATCTATTGTAATGAATAAAATAATCACGCAGAAAGATAAGGTGAGAGTGAAAATACATACGGTGAATAACGATAGGTAATAAATTATCTTTGTCTATAAGTTTTCGTTCTAAACGGAGATAAATATATCATTGAATGATTAGTGTTCTGGATTTAAAGGACTTTTGTGAGAATAAAATATCGAGGGAAGTTATGTAATGGAAAGATGATTCTAAAACTACCAATTTATACTCAGGAGATTTCTTATGACTTAACTACCACCTACTGAAGTAGGTGGTAGTTAAGTGTGATTCGGGTAAGTGAGGTCGGCAATAACCACTTGCAAGTTTGTGGTGGATCGCCATTACGTATCATCCGCACTGCGGCTGACAATACATTACAGCCGGTTAATATCGCTTTTGGGGTAACGATTGATATCACTCAGGCGATGAATGATGCTACCACCTGTCCAAGTGGTTTGCGTTATCAGTTACTGAATAGTGGTATCAGTTATCAATCATTGATGACACCGGGATTACCTCCGCATCCGCCGAAATGTATTCCCAGCCCGACCGAATGGTGTTAATGAGTAAGCGCGATAATATGGTAATCGACTGATCGGAGTAAAGAATATCACTATGGATATCAATATGATGAAAAGCGACAATATGTCGATTGCCATTATCGGTATGAGGTGCCGTTTTCCGGGGGCGTGCGGGTCAGAAAACGTAAAAACCATTCATTAGATAAATTTTTAGCGGCGGATTCACATAATGAATGTCCCTTTTTAATAGGGCAGTTAATGACATTTAGCTGGAATTCGTTAACTATTAACCGAGAGTTGAAAAGAAATCAGCACGTAAAATAATATTATCTGAAAAAACATCAATGGGTGTCTTTAAAATATCATCAGGCCATTTACTGCTGATTTATAAAAAACGCGCAGGATTGCCAGTAAAACAGAATCAGTAAAGATAAAATCCGGGTATGGTTAACTTTCGTCAAACGTAAAATACGATATTCCATGATGATTAAACTTAATAAAAAGCAGGAATCAAAAAAGGGGAAAAGTAACTTTTAAAACCTTATACTGATTAAAATCGGAGGTTAAAATAAAAACTTATAATAACAGTTTAAAACCTGCCCATCATAAAATTTCAGTGAAAAACGAGAAACAAAAATTGGTTTTGTTAATGCTCACATCCCGGAAACTGCTTTAATCAGTCTTGTTCGTAAAAAAACCTTTTTCTTGTAAAAAATAATTATTTCTATCCTTAATTTAAATCCTATTCATAATTTCATTGTTCAATAATACCTGATGAGATAAATATAAAATCAAAAGTTTTAATTAGCACACATTAAAAATGAGTGATGTATTACAGAAATATTCTCTTTAATTAATGAAAAAAGTGGAAAGTTACATTAATATTTTAAATTGTGTAATTTAAATGTTGTATTCAATCGCTTTCTGGAAAGTGAATAAATAATTATCTAATTAATTCTCATAGGAATTATTTTTCTGGCATTACCCGATATTGAAAACATTCTGGCTATTAGTAATTTGGTGTCACAACTGGCAGCGATATCAGTAGATATTTTTTAATTTAGGAAAATCTGTCAACTAATATGTAAATTTATCATAAATGTACAAACTTAAACTCTAAGGGGTGTCTATGGATAAAATAAGAACTGTTGCTGAAACTTTGGCAATATTACATCAGCATCATCATCCGTTTGGTCTGGAACGACAGCCAAAGCAACTTAAGACCTCGGATTTTGACGGGCCGGTAATATTTTCTAACGATTTGGAAACGGCTACTGTGCCCCCTGCCTTTTTTACGGTACAAACGATACAAGAGCTGAAGGAACTCGGAGGTATACCTGATAGTGAGTATGGTCCTGGCAAAATGGAACCCCACCATCCGTTGCCTGAATCGTTTTCTGCTGAACGACTGGAAAATGTCACGGGTAATCATATTGATTTGTGCAAAGCTTTTAGGGCTTATATCTATAGTGATTCTGCTTTGGTCAAAGATTATGAAGAAATTCTTAATGCTAAACGTTTCCCGATGAAGGTTGCGCTATACAGTGGCGAAAATATTACTATCACCTCCGATAATCCATTGATTGTTGAAAATAAAGATGACTATGGCGAACCGGTTGTCTTGGTGTATGACCAGATAATCATTGAACCGGGAGGTCGAATTATTTACCGCACTAATGGTCGTATCGAAGCTAATACTATTGTAGGGAATGGAAGCACTAAAGATGAGGGCATTGTTAATAAAGGCAGTCATGGCGCCAATGGTTTTGATGGTGCGCCAGGAAATAGTGGTGCTAATGGCAGCGATGGTCATGTTGGTACAGATAGTAAAAACGGTTGCTTATTTAACTCCACACCAGGTACCGATGGAGCCAGCGGTTCTGTCGGGGCAATAGGGGGAGATGGTGCAGCGGCTGGAAATGCAACTGATCTGACTGTTAATGTTCAACATGTTACTGGGGAAATAGGGGCGGCGACGTTAGGGGGGAATGGAGGTAACGGTGGACGTGGCGGTATGGGGGGCTGGGGGGGTAAAGGGGGTGATGGGGGGGGTGGAACCGCGAAGTGTTCTCCTGAGGCGGCGGGAAATGGGGGTAATGGAGGGAATGGAGGGAATGGAGGGAATGGGGGACGAGGTGGGGACAGTGGTAACATATATATTAATTTCTCTGACGGTGAGCCAGTACTTCAGGTTGTGTCACTTAATGGTCTTGGCGGGGAAGGCGGTAAAGGCGGGTGGGGTGGAGTAGGCGGGCAACCTGGAAAGAGTAGTAAATTCGGCGGTATAAATCGTTTTCAAGGAGACTATGGTAGAGATGGTCTTAAAGGAGAATTTGGCGATGACGGTATCACTGGCAAGATATATATCAACGGTCATGAACGGAAACCTGATCGCTAGTGGTGCAGAAATTATTTAAATATTGCATCCAATTTCTTTCTGCAAAATGGATAAATATTTACCTAATTAATTCTGGGTATTTCTGGTTGAAAAAAACTTAATGAGGATATGTTAATTATCATGGAAATTATTCTTCTGATATATCCGCTGTTGAAATATCTATACCCTATAGATTTCAAGATGCATCGCGACGGCAAGGGAGCGAATTCCCGGGCGCATAGCTAACTCTGTGACCGGGTTGAGCGAGTGCAGCCAACAAAGAGGCAACTTGAAAGATAACGGGTATATATTTTTTCCGGAGAAAGTCGATCTTTACCTATTGTTGAACGGATGTTTGTCCTGATGGACAATTGACATATGAAGCTATCGTTATTTTAAATGTACAAACTTATATTCAAACTTAGGAGAATTCCCATGAATAAAATGAGAACTTTTACTGAAACTTTAGCAATATTACATAAATATCATCATCTGGTCGGGGTAGAACAACAGCCAAAGCAACTTAAGACCTCGGATTTTGACGGGCCGGTACTATTTTCTAACGATCTGAAAACGGCTACTGTGCCCCCTGCATTTTTTACAGTGCAAACTGTACAAGAGCTGAAAAAACTGGGAGGTGTTTCTGATAGTGAGTATGGCCCTGGCAGAATGGAACCCCATCATCCGTTACCTGAACCGTTTTCTGCTGAACGACTAGCAAACGTTAAGGGTAATCATATTGATTTGTGCAAAGCTTTTCGTGCCTATATTTATGGTGATTCTGCTTTAGTCAAAGATTATGAAGAAATTCTTAATGCTAAGCGTTTCCCGATGAAGATTGCGTTATACAGTGGCGAAAGAATCACTGTTACCGCAGATGTTCCATTGATTGTTGAAGATAAAGATGACTATGGCGAACCGGTTGTCTTGGTATATGACCAAGTAATCATAGAACCGGGAGGTCAAATTATTTACCGCACTAACGGTAAGATCGAAGCTAACACTGTTGTAGGCAATGGAAGTGATAAAAAGCAGAGCATTGTCAGTAGAGGCGTTGATGGAGTCGATGGTTTTGGTGGTGCACCGGGAAGTAATGGGGTTAATGGCAGTAATGGTAATGCTGGCACAGATGGTAAAAGCAGCTGCTCTACTAAAGCCACAGCAGGTACTGATGCAACTAGCGGTTCTTCAGGAGCACAAGGGACGGATGGCAAGGGGGCTGGAGGTGCAAATGACGTAACTATTCATGCTCAACTTCTTACAGGAGTCGTAAATGCGGTATCGATAGGTGGTAAAGGGGGTAATGGCGGTAGTGGGGGTAATGGCGGGAATGGAGGAAATGGCGGGAATGGGGGAGGTGCAACAAACAAGTGTAGTGCTGGGTATGGAGGAAATGGGGGTAATGGAGGAGATGGAGGAGCTGGGGGTAATGGGGGTCATGGGGGAGATGGGGGTAACATATACGTTAATTTCACTGAGGGTCAGCCAGTAATTAATGCTCTGTCATATAGAGGTAATGGGGGTAATGGAGGAACAGGCGGTAGGAGAGGGATAAACGGAATAGGTGGTGTAGGTCACGTTAATAATAGAGGATTCGGTAATCAGGGCAACCCAGGAGTACCTGGTGAAAATGGTGTTGATGGATCATTCGGAAATGCAGGTACATCTGGCAAGATATTTGTTAACAGTGTTGTACAGGAATCCAGTGATTAATGAAGCTGGTCTGAACGACTATTAAATAAAGGGAAGATGGGTTCAGGCCTTCGTCTTGCTTATTTTGCCAAAGAAAACTTGGATGATATGTCAATAATGGCCGCCAATTTGTCCAATGTTGATCTATATGGTGTGACACTGTTCAACGCTGGTTTGACTAATATCAGCGTTAATGATTGCAAATTAATAACTGAATACGGGGATCAACAATTAATTATTGGTGACACCTGGCTTATTGCTTCGTCCACCGAAATATATTCCCAACACGACGACTTGGCATCAATGAATAAGCACAATAATTTTGTAAATAACTAATCGGAGTAAGAAATATCACTATGGATATCGATATGATGAAAAATAATAATAATATGCCGATTGCCATTATCGGTATGGGTTGCCGTTTTCCGGGGGGCGTTAGCTCCCCAGAGGAATTTTGGCATCTGTTGTGCGGCTCAGATGACGCGATTACCCCAGTACCCCCCGAACGTTGGTCAAATCAGGCTTATTATTCTCGGGATCGCAATCTACCAGGACGAATGGTGGTGAGAGAAGGGGGATTTATCGCTGATGTGGTTGGCTTTGATGCGGCGGTATTTGATATTAGTAGTACAGAAGCGCCTTTTATCGATCCGCAGCATCGCTTGATGTTACAGGTGACATGGGAAGCGCTGGAACGAGCAAGAATTCCACCAAAATCGTTGGCAGGTCAGGCGGTTGGTGTCTATATCGGTGCTTTCACTCATGATTATATGCACTTGCAATTCACCGATTTGCGTCAGGCAACGGGTTATACTTCAACTGGCTCGATGGGAACTATGCTGTCAAACCGTATTTCCCATGTGTTCGATTTTCAAGGGCCATCCCTGACTGTTGACAGCGCTTGTTCATCTTCTCTGCTGGCAGTACATCTGGCCTGTGACAGTCTGCGTCGAGGGGAATCGAAACTGGCGTTGGTGGGGGGAAGTCAGTTGATGTTGATGCCCGATTTCTCGGTGATGGAAAGTCGCACCGGATTTTTATCGCTCTCTAATCGCTGTCACAGTTTTTCAGCTAACGCAGATGGCTATGTGCGTAGTGAAGGGGTGGGCGTGGTTTTGCTGAAACCTCTAAGTGCGGCTTTGCAGGATGGCGATCCCGTATTAGCAGTGATACACGGTTCAGCGGCAAATCAGGATGGCCGTACTTCTACCATTACTCAGCCGAGCAGTGCCGCACAGCAACAGGTGATCCGTGCAGCTTGTATTCAGGCGGGGATTGCTCCGGAAGAGATTGATTATATTGAGGCTCATGGTACTGGAACGGCGGTAGGTGATCCGATAGAAGCAAAAGCACTGGGGCGGGTATGCCGTCCAGAACCGACAGATCGCCCATTGCTGATCGGCGCGTGTAAATCCGTGATTGGTCATACAGAAGCGGCGGCAGGTATTGCCGGATTAATTAAAGCGGTATTGTGTTTACAACGAGGGAAAGTGCCGGGCAATTTACATGCAGATCCGCCTAATCCCCATATCCCTTTTGCGGAATTAGGCTTGCAAGTCCCCCGGCAGTTAGCGCCGTTGCCTGCAGGCAGAGTCATTGCTGGAGTGAATTCTTTTGGTTTTGGTGGGACGAATGTCCATGTGGTATTGAGCAATTATGTGGCTCCTCCCGTAAAACTTCGGGAAACGGAAGGGCTGGCTTTCATGTTGCCACTGTCTGCACAGTCTGAGTTTTCCCTGAAACAGCAGGCACAGCAGATTGCCGATTTGCTACAACAAAAGCCAGATATTGCCCTTGATGATCTGTGCTATAGCTTGGCGACTACTCGTCACGGCTTTCCGTTGCGTAAAGGAATCGCCTTTAGTAATCGAAAACAATTGCAACAACAGTTAACTAATCTGAATGTACCGCCGCAGTCCAACAGTAAAAAAGTGGATCGCTTAGCTTGGATATTTGCAGGCATTGGCAGTCAAGTTTGGAAAGATTCTGTAGCTTGGTTTCAGCAATTTTCCGAGTTTACTGAGCAATTTAACCGTTGCGAAGCCATTTGGACTGGGTTTTCTGCACCTTCCTTATATGCGGCATTGATCTCTGCCGATGAATTGATAGAGCCGCCGATGCAGTTTGCTGTTCAGGTATCAATGGCTGTGCAGTTGCAGAAATGGGGGTTTAGACCGGCGGCGTTACTTGGTCATAGTTCCGGTGAAATGGCGGCGTGTTATCTGGCGGGCATTTATGATCTAACGCAAGCGCTGACACTTTTACACCAGCGTTATCATTATCTGCAACGTGTGCTGAATAAAGGCGGCGGATTATTGATCGTGGCCGCGACGGTGGAGCAGATATTGCCTCATTTGTCTGCCCCGGGAGCCGAACCTGCTGTGGTGATAGCTGGACGTAATAGTATCGATCGTTGCTTGTTGTCTGGGCCTGTAAGCGAATTAGCTGCTGTTTCTGATCGCTTAAAGCATCAGCGTATCGCCAGTAGTCGGCTCAATTATAGAATTGCTTCTCATTCTTACTACTTGGAGTCAATCAGGGCTGGGTTGACTGCGGATGCGGCAACCGTTCCTGCGGCAGAACCCTTGTTGCCGGTGTTTTCATCAGTCACAGGGGAATTGATTAAGGGTAAGTTGCGTCCTGAGCATTGGGCTGACAATGTGGTCACGCCATTCCGCTTTGACGATGCGGTAGAAAATATGCTCAAAGCGGGTTTCTATCATTTTCTTGAAATTTCTCCTCAATCCTTGCTTAGTAGTGGATTGCAAAATTGGAGTAAACCCTATCGTGGGCAAGTGTTTGCCTGTCGTTCGGGGCAGAATTGGCCACAATTATTAGGGCAACTGTTTGAAGCCGGCATTGAACCTGACTGGCGAGCTCTGATGCCGACAGCGCGCCCAATCGATCTACCAACCTACCCTTGGCATCAGCAATCTTATTGGCATGAGCCAGAGATTAGCCGTCGTCGTCGGTTGCGTACATTGAGCGGTGTATTATTGGGCGAAGCCCAGCCAGGCAGCGAGAGTTGGCAAGCTGAATTGATCGTGGAACAAGTACCTTGGTTACTCGATCATGTGGTCATGGCGAATGCCATGTTCCCGGCTGCGGGTTATATCGAAGTCATGCTGGCGGCGGCGCGTATTTGTTTTCCTGGTGTTGGACTGGCTCTTAACAATATTGCACTGCAATCCGCTTTATTGCTGGAATCAGGCATGGAGTTCAGGTTAAAGACACAGTTAGATCGCCAGCGCATGGAAATACAGGTGCATATTGCTCGGAATCTAGAGGAGCATGTGCATTATCAACTGGCAGCGAGTGCTCAGGTGAGCATAGTCGTACCGGGAGCTACGGCGGGTACTCTTCCGCCGCTAGCTGTCAATGATCGCTATCCTTGTAGGTGGAACCAAGAGATGTTGTATCAGGCATTCCAACATCTGCATTTCAGCTATAGTGGTGTTTTTCGTACTCTGCGCCATGCGTTTGTCGGTGAAGAAGAAACAATCTGTGAAATTGAATTGCCGCCTGCACCAGAGGGAATGGGTTTTCACCCTGCGGCCTTGGATGGCATCTTCCAATCATTGCTAGCGATTCAGTCTGTTGATATTCACGCGCCAATTCCTGCCGGCGATTTCCGTATCCCGGTAAGTATTCAGCATTTGCGTATCAATGGTAGATTGTCAGGTCGGGTTCATGCCCATGCTCGAAACACTAAGCAGACGCAACAACAGTGGTTTGGTGATATCGATGTTTATACTGACAGCGGTATATTGCTTTGTCAGATCAGCGGGTTTTGCGTTCAGCTTGTCAGTAATAGAAAAAACAGTTTGTCCTCCAGACTTCACAATCTGGTCGTCGGCCAACCCCAGTGGCGTAAACTCCCTTCTCAGTTATCAACAGAGTCTGTAACGCAATGGGCTATCTTGGGTGGTGAACATGTTCTGGTAGAAGAATTGGCTGATGAGTTGCAACGCCGTGGTGGGGATGCTTCGTTACATTCTGGTTTGCCTGATAGTTATCAGAAAGTTCAGGAGTTAGTTGATGCGCTTCCCACTGAGACTGAAAGAATATTGATCCTTTGGCCATTACAGGCTCCGCAGATGGCTTATCATGCTTTAATTCATTTGTGTACAGCACTAGCTGAGCGCTCGGTGAAACCGCGTTTATGGGTAGCGACGCAATCTGCTCATCAAGTCACTGAGCAGGATCTACCTGATCCGTTTGCGGCGGCATTATGGGGAATGATGCGAGTTATTGGTCAACAGGAAGCAACCGCATTGTGGGGTGGATTATTAGATATTGACAGTACCACTGCTCCAGCCAAATGGTGGGATGCGCTATTGACCGATGATGGAGAGGATCAATTGGCTCTGCGCCATGATCAACGTTATGTGCTGCGCCTTGTGCCATTGCCAGAAATACCTGCATTGCCGCCAGTGCGTTTTCGGCCAGATGGCTGCTATTTACTGACGGGTGCCTTTGGTGATATGGGGCGTCAATTGATTCCCTGGATGGTACAGCATGGTGCTCGTTATCTGCTATTGGTTGGGCGTCGTCATACTCTTAATACAGAGGATCAGAAGTTACTGGAAATGCTGCACCAGCAGGGGATTGAAGCTAATTATTTGTCGATTGATCTCGGTGATGTGGAGATGACCAACATTTGTTTGGCTCAGTATCGACAACAGGCCAGCCAACCGCTGCGTGGGGTGATTCATTGTGCTGCGTATGTTGAAGATCAGGGGTATCGTGAACTGAGTCCCCAGGCGTTTGATAGCGTGTTTGCCGCTAAAGCATTAGCCGCCTGGACATTGCATCAAGCGTTGGCTGATGCACCTTTAGAGCATTTTGTTATGTTTTCTTCGTTGGGTGCATTATTGGCTTTGCCTGGCATGGCATCTTATGCAGCAGCGAATGCCATGTTGGATAGTCTGGCCTGCTTACGGCGTCAGCAAGGTTTACCTGCGTTAAGTCTTAACTGGGGACCGTGGGCAGCGGGGATCGCTTTGCGGGATAGTCGTACTCTCACCGTATTGGAAAACAGTGGCTTACAGCCATTCGGTTCAGAGGAAGGATTAGCTATTTTAGATCGCTTGTTTGCTCGGATTGAGCCGCAACTGGTGCCGTTCTTGGCTGATTGGTCAAATTTACTCTCCGGGCCGATGCGTCATCTGGCACTATTGCGTGATATTCAGCAGGAAAGTTTGATGCAGGCTTTGCCCGCAGACACCCTGTTTGAGGTAAATAATCTGGATGATATTGTCAGTCTGCTACAGGCTTTCTGTAGCGAGATTGTTGGTACGCCAGCTGAGGTCTTTCAGCCTGATCAACTACTGACCGACAACGGTATTGATTCATTGAATGGTTTGATGTTGGTCCAAAAAATTAATAAACAACTACGTCTGGATATCCCTTTGGAGTTGTTGTTAAGTGATAAACCGTTGTCGGAACTTGCATCATTGATTTCGTATCGACTGCAAGTTAAGTCAATGGCGGGTTGAGAATATATTTGACCTGAGCTTGGTTTAATAAGACGTCCATCGATTTGTCCAATGTTGCTGATAAAATAACTGAAACTAATTTTGTGCGCCATATTCTTTATATGGCGCCCTGAATTTGTAGTATGAAATTGTTGGGAAAAAGTTACTTCAACCAGCCTTTCTTTTGAGCAGATTCTAATTGTGGCAGCAGATATTGCCACAATTCAGGATAGACATCGGCAATAAATTGATTGCGGTTAATCACTTGCTCAAGACGAATACCATTTTCCACCCAGCTCTGGCCTTTATTATGCAGATTCATCAGAACTGGCATTAGTCTGTCTAGCATTTTAGCAAAACGGGCATCTTGACTTTCCCCTGCTTCGTATTCCTGCCAAAGTGACAGAAAGTGATTTTTTTGAGTTTCAGGTAGTAAGCCAAAAAGACGGTTAGCGGCTTTAACTTCCTGATCATGAATGGCTTCACGGGCAGCTAAATCATAAACCATCACATCACCGGCATCGATTTCAACGATATCGTGAATCAATGCCATCTGAATAACCCGCTGAATATCGACTTCTTTCACATACGGCGCAAAACTCATCGCAGCGATAGCAAAATGCCAGCTATGCTCTGCTGAATTTTCCTGCCGGTGGTTATCCAATAATTTAGTGTGCCGCTGAATTTTTTTCAGTTTATCCAGTTCCATCAAAAAACCAATTACATCCGTAAAAGGGCCAAAATCAACGGCAGCTACTGCTAACGACATACAAACCTCATAAATTATTTTTCTTCAACAAGGGAATAAGGCAGAGGCTGAATGGTCAGTGAATGTTCTTCATCGTCACGGACCCGGAACACGCTATTACTTTCCATATCATTATTCATGACGACCTGTACCCAAATACTATTGTCATTCAATTTAACAGCAGCTAAAACGGTACCGGTTCTCCGCCATTTATCTCCCAATTGCCATTCCAGATCATCACCGGCAGCAGGCATTTTGGCAGCACTACCGGCCAGCCAGTACATTGCGCGTTTATTTGCGCCGCGATATTTAGCACGGGCCACCATTTCCTGACCGGTATAACACCCTTTTTTAAAACAGATACCCCCCGCGAGTGCCTGGAGGTTAGTTGCCTGTGGAATAAACTGCGCGCTGTTGGCGGCATCAATGACCGGGAAACCTGCTTCAATATCCAGTGCCAGCCATTGTTCGCTGTTATTAAACTGGGCCGGAAGTTTTTCTGTTAACAGTTCAGCGGTTGCCGGGTTTGTAACCAACAGGAAACGTTCAGACGGTAGGGCAAAATGGAGCAAAGTAGTGGTGTCATGTTCAACCACAGCATTATCCGCATCCGGCAACGTTGGGAAGATATTGCTTAGTGCTTCACGGCAGCCTTTACCTGCAACACCCAGCAATACCGCATTTTCATCCTGAAGAAAGGTGATTTTGGAAAATACCGCATATTTTTTCAGCTCTGTAAGCTGGTTTTCCAGCACACTGCGGCGTTCAATATAAGCAAGGCCTGCACCACGATGAAAGAGACGCAGATTGCTCCACATTTTGCCTTTTGAGTCACAATGTGCACTGAGCACATGTTGATTCGCGGCAAGAGCAGAAATATCTGCTGTTACCTGACCTTGCAGATATTTTTCTGCATCCGGTCCGGTTGCTGTTACCAGGCCCCAGTCATTCAGAGAGATTAAAGTCAGGGGAAGAGTTGATGAAGACAATGGAGATTGTGAAGAAAACGGAGTTTTATAAGTCATGACACATCCTGCCAGTCAGATATTTAAGCCAATGATGCATAATGGTAAAAGAGCTAAAGCACAATGCAAGTAGTTATTATTGCTATTAGCTGGCATGATGCATGAGTTTGCCGGGCGATTTAATGGCTAATGATTTTAAGATAAACAATAAGAATTAAAAAGGGGATTTTTTGAACATGGATATTGATAATAAAGCACGTATACATTGGGCATGTCGGCGTGGAATGCGTGAGTTGGATATTTCAATTATGCCGTTTTTTAAGCATGAATATGACTCACTGAGTATTGATGATAAACAACTTTTTATTCGCTTACTTGAATGTGCTGATCCTGATCTGTTCAACTGGTTGATGAATCATGGACGTCCGGAAGATGAAGCGCTATTCCGCATGATTAAACTTATTCAGAATAGAAATAAAGCTCGTGGTCCTGTGGAAATGTGATCTCAGGGTATCCTGGAATACCCAGCTTATCTCCACCTGCGTCCATGGTGTGATCGCGCTCATCGTATTGTTGGCTCCGTGGCCGGCGGATGACTCTATTTTCTGGCTTCCTCTGGTACTGTTGGTTATTGCCAGTTGGGGGCGTAGCCAGAAAAATATCCGTAAATTACAAGGGCCTTTGGTTCTGCTCAATAATAATAAGTTGCAATGGAAAAAACATGAGTGGCAAATTATCCGGCAGCCGTGGATATGCCGCTATGGTGTGCTGATCACAGCGCAATCTTTTTATAACCGGAAAAAAATCCGTTTATGGATAGCGTCCGATGGCGTGCCACAGGATGAGTGGAGGAATATCAACCAATTATTATTGCAATATCCTGATATCTGATTGAGCTGAAATTACCCTGATTAAAGTAAGGGTTCCATTTCTTGCAGGATTTGCATACACCATTGCGATAAACGATCATCAGTTTGCTCAAATTGATTGACGTCATCCAGAGCCAGCCCGACAAACTGTGAGTTATTATCAGTTAATGGCTTCGGGCTGGTAAACTCATAACCTTCTGTCGGCCAGAAACCAATGAAATGTACACCTGAAGGGAGTAAATGGTGATATAGCATACCGAGAGCATCAAGGAACCATTCGCCGTAATCAATTTGATCACCCATACCATACATGGCAACAATTTTTCCCTGTAAATTAAGGGCAGGAAGTTGATCCCAAATAGCCAGCCAATCTTCCTGCAATTCACCAAAATCCCATGTTGGGATGCCAAGAATCAGTACCGAATACGCTTCCATTAATTCAGGTGTTGTCTCTTTGATGTCGTGGAGATCAACCAAATCTTCGCCGAGGATATCGCGGATTTTCTCTGCTACCATTTCGGTGTAGCAGGTGCTGGAGCCGTAAAAAAGACCAATTTTCATTATTAATCATTATGGTTTTTGAATATCTGGGTGGCATTGTAACAGAATAATTGCTTTTTCAGGCATAATAGCCGGCAGAAGATGTGCAGATTTAAGGAAAGCGTTTCGTGTCAAAACAACAAACTCAGTTGACAAATCCACTGATAGAACAGTTTCTTGATGCTATTTGGCTGGAACATGATCTTGCCGAAAATACCCTTGTTTCTTACCGGTTGGATTTACAGGCGCTGGATAATTGGTTGATACATTATGGTCATGATTTATTATCTGTCCAGGCGATTGATTTGCAGTCTTTTCTGGCAGAACGGGTGGATGGAGGGTATAAAGCCAGTAGCTCGGCACGTTTATTGAGCGCCATGCGTCAGTTGTTTCTCTATTTTTATCGGGAAAAAATGCGCGAAGATGATCCGACAGCACTTTTATCTGCACCGAAATTACCGAAGCGGTTGCCGAAAGATTTAAGTGAAAAGCAAGTAGAAGATTTGCTTAATGCACCTTGCACAGATCAGCCTGTGGAGCTAAGGGATAAGGCGATGCTTGAAGTGCTTTATGCCTGTGGTTTGCGGGTATCTGAGTTGGTGGGGTTGACACTGTCTGATATCAGTTTGCGTCAAGGCGTGGTGAGAGTCATTGGTAAAGGAAATAAAGAACGACTGGTACCTTTAGGAGAAGAGGCCGTTTACTGGCTGGAGAATTATCTGGAGTATGGGAGAGCCGGGTTGCTCAATGGTGCAACGCTGGATGTGCTTTTTCCCAGCAACCGGGGGCGGCAAATGACCCGACAGACTTTCTGGCATCGCATTAAACATTATGCCGTACTGGCTGGGATTGATACTGCACGGTTATCACCTCATGTTTTGCGCCATGCATTTGCAACGCATTTGCTTAATCATGGTGCTGATTTACGGGTTGTGCAGATGTTGCTGGGGCATAGCGATTTATCCACAACACAAATATATACTCATGTCGCAACCGAGCGGCTTAGATTGTTACATCAACAACATCATCCGCGTGGGTGAGCATGGATTTAAAGGAACTGAAAATGAAAAAAAGCGTGTTATGTTTCCCTCTTTTGCTGGCCTTATTTAGCGGAAATGCGCTTGCTGATGATGGTGAGGTTCATGGAGCGATGCAAAAGCTGGGGATCAAGGCAGAAAATATCCAGCCATCACCGATTGTTGGCTTGAATACGGTAGTGACCGAACAAGGTATCATTTATCTGTCTGATGACGGCAAGTATTTATTGCAAGGGCCAATTTACGATGTCAGTGGCAGCACGCCGGTGAATGTCAGTAATCAATTGTTGATGAAAAAGCTGGAGGCGATGAAAGACCAAATGATTGTTTACAAAGCGCCAAAAGAGAAGCATGCTGTTACTGTTTTCACTGATATTACCTGTGGTTACTGCCATAAATTGCATGAAGAGATGAAAGAGTACAATAAACTTGGCATTACTATTCGCTATCTGGCATTCCCGCGTCAGGGTATGCAGCATCAGTCCGCTAAAGATATGCAATCTATCTGGTGCAGTGCAACACCACAAAAATCACTGGATGCAGCGTTCAAAAATGAGGGCGTTTCGCCAATCAAGGATTGTAAGGTGGATATCGCTAACCATTACAAATTGGGAGTCCAGTTTGGTGTACAGGGAACGCCGGCAATTATCCTTAAAGATGGCAGCCTGTTAGGTGGATATATGCCGCCGGAAGCGCTGGCAAAAGCATTAGATCAGCGTGGTAAATAAGTTTAGTGAATATTGAAACACAACTCCGCCGCCGCCCGGCGGTGGATGATAGTCATCTTCCACAACAGATTCATCCATTATTGCGCCGTTTATATGCCATTCGTGGCATCCAGCAAGCTAATGAATTGGAACGCAGTGTCCAGGGATTACTGAATTACCAGCATTTGAGTGGTGTGGAACAGGCGGTAACGCTATTGCTGACCGCACTTCATGAACACTGGCGTATTGTTATTGTCGGTGACTTTGACGCTGACGGTGCAACCAGTACTGCACTGGCGATCCGCTCGCTACGGGCGATGGGCTACCGTAATCTTGATTATCTGGTGCCAAATCGTTTTGAAGATGGTTACGGTTTAAGTCCACAGGTGGTAGAAGAGGTTGTCAAAAAAGGCGCTGACCTGATTATTACTGTGGATAACGGTATTTCTTCCCATGACGGCGTTGTGGCTGCACATCAGCACCATATGAAAGTGATTGTGACTGACCATCACTTGCCGGGAGAAATTCTGCCCGCTGCTGATGCCATTATTAACCCCAATTTGTCCGATTGTTTATTCCCGTCTAAATCATTGGCAGGGGTTGGCGTCACATTTTATCTGATGTCTGCTCTAAGGGCTGCGCTGAGGAAAGAACAATGGTTTGAAAAACAGGGAATTGCGCTGCCAAATCTGGCAGAAATGCTGGATCTGGTTGCGTTGGGCACTGTTGCTGATGTTGTCCCTTTGGATACCAATAATCGGATTCTGGTTTATCAGGGATTAAACCGCATTCGCGCAGGGCGCTGCTGTGCGGGGATCCGCGCATTACTGGAAGTTTCCAAACGTGATGCTTATAAGCTGGCCGCCAGCGATTTGGGCTTCTTTCTCGGGCCAAGGTTGAATGCCGCCGGTCGTTTGGATGACATGTCCATTGGCGTCGCTTTATTGCTCACTGACGATATGGCAAAGGCTCGTCAGATAGCTTGCGAACTGGACAGCCTTAACCATACCCGTCGTGAAATAGAGCAGGGAATGCAGCAGGAAGCACTGCAAATCTGCGACAAATTTGAACGTACCCGCACTGAATTGCCTTATGGTCTGGCGCTCTATCATCCTGAATGGCATCAAGGGGTGGTGGGAATTTTGGCTTCCCGAATTAAAGAGCGTTTTCACCGGCCTGTTATTGCCTTTGCACCGGCAGGTGATGGTATTTTGAAAGGTTCTGGCCGTTCAGTTCAGGGGCTGCATATGCGTGATGCCCTTGAACGACTTGATACTTTAAATCCGGGGCTGATACTGAAATTTGGTGGTCATGCAATGGCTGCCGGCCTGTCACTTGAACAGGATAAATTTGAACAATTCCAGCATCATTTTTCCACGCTGATGTCGGACTGGCTGGATATTTCGCAACTTGAAGGTGTTATCTGGAGTGATGGCGAGTTGACCATTAATGAACTGTCATTGGACGTTGCTGAAATGCTGCGTGATGGCGGCCCTTGGGGGCAATCTTTCCCGGAGCCTGTTTTTGACGGTAAATTCAGGTTGCTACAACAACGCATTGTGGGAGAACGTCATTTAAAAGTGATGGTAGAACCATTAAATGGCGGGCCGATGCTGGATGGTATCGCATTCAATATCGATCCTGCCCGTTGGCCGGATAACAGCGTCCGTGAAGTGGAACTTGCCTATAAACTGGACGTTAATGAATTCCGGGGCAACCGTAATGTGCAGCTTTTGATCCAGCATCTTTGGCCTTATTAAAAAATAGTCACGTATTCTCATTTGAATACGTGACAAATCTATTGAAATGCTATAAACCCTTTGCCAAATCCGTTACAATGCGCGGTTCGAAAAATATCCCATTTATCTACGACTACACAACGTAAGACACTAAAATATGTTTGAAATTAATCCGGTAAAAAACCACATTCAGGACCTGTCTGAACGGACAATGGTTCTGAGGGGGTATCTTTGACTACGATGCCAAGAAAGAACGCTTAGAAGAAGTTAACGCCGAACTGGAACAGCCTGATGTTTGGAATGAGCCGGAGCGAGCACAGTCTTTGGGTAAGGAACGCTCCTCACTGGAAGAGATTGTCAAAACTATTGATCAGCTTGAACAAGGTTTGGAAGATGTACAGGGCTTGTTGGAACTGGCAGTAGAAGCTGACGATGAAGAGACGTTTAATGAAGCTGTAGCAGAATTGGAACAGCTTGAAGGCAAACTGGGTCAGTTAGAATTCCGCCGTATGTTCTCTGGTGAGTATGACAGTGCTAACTGCTACCTTGATTTGCAGGCAGGCTCTGGCGGTACCGAAGCGCAGGATTGGGCAAGTATGCTAATGCGTATGTACCTGCGCTGGGCTGAATCCAAAGGTTTTAAAACTGAAATCATCGAAGAATCCGATGGTGAAGTTGCCGGCTTGAAATCAGCGACCATCAAGATCATGGGCGATTATGCTTATGGTTGGTTGCGTACTGAAACCGGTGTTCATCGTTTGGTACGTAAAAGCCCATTTGATTCCGGTGGTCGTCGTCACACTTCATTCAGTTCTGCATTTATCTATCCCGAAGTGGATGATGATATTGATATTGAAATCAACCCGGCAGATTTACGTATCGACGTGTATCGCGCATCAGGCGCGGGTGGTCAGCACGTTAACAAAACCGAATCTGCGGTACGTATTACCCATATACCAACCAACATTGTGACTCAGTGTCAGAATGATCGTTCTCAGCATAAAAACAAAGACCAGGCCATGAAACAGTTGAAAGCGAAACTGTATGAGCTGGAAATGCAGAAGAAAAATGCTGATAAACAGGTTATGGAAGAGAATAAATCAGATATCGGCTGGGGCAGCCAAATCCGTTCTTATGTTCTGGATGACTCACGGATCAAAGACTTGCGCACAGGCGTTGAAACCCGCAATACACAATCTGTGCTGGATGGTGATCTGGACAAATTCATTGAAGCAAGCCTTAAAGCTGGCTTATGAGGAACTAATATGTCACAACAACAACAGGGCGCAGAACAGGCCCCCGATTTAAATAATGAACTGCAAACCCGCCGTGAAAAACTGGCGGCTTTACGGGAGAAAGGTATTGCTTTCCCGAATGATTTCCGTCGTGAAAACATGTCAGAAGAGTTGCATGCGCAATACGACGACAAAACTCAGGAAGAGCTGGAAGCACTGAATATCGACGTGACGGTTGGTGGTCGTATGATGACCCGTCGCATTATGGGGAAAGCTTCTTTCGTAACGCTGCAAGATATGGGTGGTCGTATTCAGTTATACGTTGCCCGTGACGATCTGCCGGAAGGTATTTATAACGAACAGTTTAAAAAATGGGATCTGGGAGACATTCTGGGCGCTCGTGGCAAACTGTTTAAAACCAAAACCGGTGAACTTTCCATTCACTGTACTGAACTGCGTTTGCTGACGAAAGCGCTGCGTCCATTGCCGGATAAATTCCACGGGCTGGCTGATCAAGAA
The DNA here is from genome assembly GCF_011189495.1 of Photorhabdus stackebrandtii. Taxonomy (NCBI): domain Bacteria; kingdom Pseudomonadati; phylum Pseudomonadota; class Gammaproteobacteria; order Enterobacterales; family Morganellaceae; genus Photorhabdus; species Photorhabdus stackebrandtii. Next base: position 69,855 of record NZ_PUJV01000009.1, on the reverse strand, counting down.
ACCCGTTACCGCCAGCGCTATCTGGATCTGATCGCTAACGAAGAATCACGCAAAACCTTCCAGATTCGTTCCCAGGTTTTGTCTGAATTGCGTAACTTTATGGTCAGTAAAAGCTTTATGGAAGTGGAAACACCGATGATGCAGGTGATCCCGGGTGGTGCGTCGGCCCGTCCATTTATCACTCATCACAATGCGCTGGATATTGACATGTATCTGCGTATTGCGCCGGAGCTTTACCTGAAACGTCTGGTTGTGGGTGGTTTTGATCGTGTGTTTGAAATTAATCGTAACTTCCGTAACGAAGGCGTTTCTCCGCGTCATAATCCTGAGTTCACCATGATGGAACTCTATATGGCTTACGCGGATTACCAAGATCTGATCGTGTTGATCGAAGAGCTGTTCCGTACTTTGGCGCAAAATATTTTGGGCAGTACGTTGGTTAAATATGGTGAGCAGGAATTTGATTTCGGTAAACCCTTTGCCAAAATGAGTATGAAAGAAGCTATTTGCCAATATCGTCCTGAAACCAACATGGCTGATTTGGATGATATGGATAAAGCGGTGGCTATCGCTGAATCACTGGGTATTGCAGTGGAAAAAGGTTGGGGCCTTGGTCGCGTTCAGTGTGAAATCTTCGAAGAAACCGCTGAAAGCCACCTGATTCAACCGACATTTATCACTGAATACCCGGCAGAAGTTTCTCCGCTGGCTCGTCGTAATGATGAAAACCCGTTTATCACTGACCGTTTTGAATTCTTTATTGGCGGACGTGAAATTGGTAACGGCTTCTCAGAATTGAATGACGCTGAAGATCAGGCAGAACGTTTTGCTGAACAGGTTCGTCAGAAAGACGAAGGTGATGATGAAGCCATGTTTTATGACGAAGATTATGTCACTGCTCTGGAGCACGGCATGCCACCGACCGCAGGTTTGGGTATTGGTATTGACCGCATGGTAATGTTGTTTACTGACAGCCATACCATCCGTGATGTTATTTTGTTCCCGGCAATGCGCCCACAGAAATAATAGCCAGAATTCAGCTTCACATCGCAACTCCCTATGGCATAGCTGCCAAGGGAGTTTTTATTTTCAACTGCCTGAAATATAGACAACTTAAACAGATAATTACTTGCTGGTGCCTATGGAGTCGCTATAATAAAACGTATTACATCCAAAATGCGGGCGTAGTTCAATGGCAGAACGAGAGCTTCCCAAGCTCTATACGAGGGTTCGATTCCCTTCGCCCGCTCCATCCTAAAAATTCACACAAATAGTTCGCATTGAAAATATATCTATTGATATGATGTGAACAAGATTAAAAGAATTTACGAATGATAATCGCTCTAAGTTAATTATCAGTATTGTCTAATATGAAAAGAATTCCATTGTTAAATCAGCCTCGAGTCAGCTGGAAGTGATGTATTTTTTGGATGCGGATACATCACCATAGAGAGCATTCTATGGTAAATAAATAATTAATAGAGACTGTTTACCATGAAAGAAAAACATTGGTCAAAAACTCAACTTTTACATGAAGTTGTAACCAATCAAAATATTATCATCAAAGGAACCCATAGCTACTATAGTGATTGCTGGAGTGGTGGTTTTGAAGAATCTGTTGTTCGCTATTTGTATGGTGATAAGATCAGTCTTCAATGGGAGTCTAAGTGGCCAATTGATAAATTGTATATTGGCGATTATGTTTGCATAGCCGCTGAAACTATCATTCTTATGGGTGGAAACAATACACACAGAGCAGATTGGTTCTGTTTGTATCCATTTATGGAATATATCGAAGAGGCCTATGTAGGCAAAGGCGACACGCATATTCATGATGGTGTGTGGCTTGGTATGCGTTCAATGATTATGCCAGGTGTTACCATTGGTGAAGGCGCTATAATCGCTGCTAATAGCGTCGTCACTAAAGATGTTGCGCCATACAGTATTGTGGCTGGAACGCCTGCGAAATTCGTTAAATACCGATTTGAACCGCATGTTATAAATGAGCTGCTTGGATTAAAAATATATGATTGGTCAGAAGAGAAATTTAATGCTTTAAAGCCCTATCTCTGTTCTTCAGATATTAAGGCGTTGAAATCTGCTGTAAAATTATATTCAGAAAAATAGTTAATCAGTATTATTAGTGTATCGACTATCTATCTGTTAGTAAAATCTGCCGTAAACTTTCGCAGTGCAGTCTCTTAGTCAGATCTCCTGATTAAGAGACTGGATAAGGCGATAGTCTTCAACCATGTCCTATCACTTAAACCAACTTGTCTTTTTAATCGGTTAGATTAAACAGTAAGATGATATTTATTTACAGAGAAAGCTTAATACAGTTACGGGCAGGAAAAGATAAAATTATTATATCGTTACAGGATTATGTTACACAAACTATTATTTGTGGCATGGTGAGTGGGACCATTATTCAGTATTAAAACCGGTTGCTATTGAAATTTTAGTTGAAGTTATATTATTGAAATGCTCCGACAAGAACGTTTATTCAAAAAATCGAACTTAATATATCAGGAAATACTCGACATTATACAATATAGCTGTCAATATTTACCGACCTATAAGTGATGGCAATGGGGTGAAAAGCTTTATACCCGTTATCTTTCAAGTTGCCTCTTTGTTGGCTGCGCTCGCTCACCCCGGTCACATAGTTTGCTATGCTCCCGGGGATTCGCTCCCTTGCCGTCGCGATGCATCTTGAAATCTATAAGGTATATCATGTGACTTTCAATTTGTTGATCTGAGAGGATGTATCACTTTATGGCAAAGTAATGGTTGTTAAGGGTTAATGATAACAAAATATTATTTAAGGGTTAATGTTGATGATTTCTGATTTAGTTAAATCCAATCGGTTAAAAATTATTTTCAATAGTATTATTGGTGCTTTTAGTGCTTTCTTTAGTATTTGGTTAATCTCCTTGATTACCGATGATGCATTGGGGCAGATTAATACTGACTTGGTATTATGGGCAGTCAAGTTTTTATCTGGATTAGTTTGTTTATTCATTGTAAGTTCTTTTGCCAACTACCTAATGACAAAATTAAGCGTCAAAATTATTTTTGAAGTTCGCAACACCTTGGTGAGGCGTATTTTGAATACGCCATATGCCATTTTGGATAGAATTGGAGGGCATAGAGTTCAGGCCAGTTTAACATCTGATGTTAATGATATTTCCTGGGCTATTTCTATCATGCCGCAGTTTATTTATCATGTAATTACAGTGGTTGCATGCTTAGGCTTTCTGGCATTTAGATCGATTGAACTATTTATGGTAATTCTGGTAATTTTTCCATTTGGGATTTTGGTTTCGCGTTACTTCATTAATAAAGCTGAAGCTTATGAGAAGATATATCGTGATGATTATGATGATCTTCATAAACAATTCAAAACTTTGGTGGATGGAGTTAAAGAGCTTAATAACAATAGCAAGCGTAAGAGTTCGTTTTTTAATCGCGGCGTTCTGCCAGCATTAAGAAAGATTAATGAATCTGATCTTAAATCAGAAATTTTTTGGAGGCTGAGTGAAAACTGGGGGCAAATATTATTATTTCTGGTACTTGGTTCTATTTTATTTTCTCATGCTATGTGGGGAATAGGGGAAAGTCACAATATTCTTACCTTTATATTTATTATGACTTTTTTACTGGGGCCTGTTGATTTCATTTTGTCCTCACAGGAGATCATAGTAAAAGCTTTCATCTCTCTGCGTAAGATTGATAGTTTGCAGTTTTCCGAAAATTTATCAATGGAGCCAACTTTAACAAACACAGAAAAACAAGAGGAATGGTCTCAACTTTCACTGAATTCTATAAGTTTTAAATATGTTGATGAAGAGAGTTGTTTTACTGTTGGGCCGATTAATCTGGCTATTCAGCGTGGTGAAATTATCATTATTAAAGGTGGTAATGGCAGTGGTAAATCAACTTTTGCCAAGTTATTGATTGGCTTGTTGAATAAAACTGAAGGTGATATTTTAATAGATGGTAAAGAGATTAATAAAGATAATCTAGAGAATTATCTGAATATGTACAGTGTTATTCACTCGGATTTTTATCTGTTTGATACTGTGATTAATCGCAAAGGTGAACCGGCAGATGATGAGCTGACTCGTCAATATCTGGAAAAATTGAATCTGGCAGAAAAAGTAACGGTTAAAGATGGCAAGTTGTCGACCACTAAGCTTTCTCATGGCCAACGTAAACGCCTGGCTCTTGTGATCTCTTATATGGAAGATGCTCCTATTTGTTTGTTTGATGAGTGGGCGGCGGATCAAGATCCTCATTATAGAAACTTTTTCTATCGTGAATTACTGCCTGAGATGAAGCGCAATGGAAAAACGATCATAGTTATTAGTCATGACGATAAATATTTTGATGCTGCGGACAGAATTATCACTATGGATAATGGTTTGGTAGATAATATTGAAGTCAACACATACCCCAATAAAGTAGAAAATGCTGTTTTAAATTCAGTACATTATACTATTGAATCATAATAGAAGATATATTAGAAGGTTATGATGTTTTAAATTTTTTAAAATCAACTAGATAAGATTCGGGAAAAGTATGGTGGTGATTTTTTACAGGGTCTTGTCTTGGGGACGATATAAATTACGGCTTGATTTTTTTAATTTTGTTTATTAGAAATGTCATGCCGAAATATAAAATCATTTTTTATTCCTTTACCAATTGTTAGTTAAAAGACACAATGTAGTTCGTTGTTTTTCCCAATATTGCGTCAATAACTATATTTGGCATTATTTTCAACGTATGAAGCTCTGTTATTGGCATCCAAATTAACTTTCTTCTTATTCCATTCTCTAAATAAAATGGAATGTCTTTTTCAATATTAGCTTTAAACATGAAGTTTATTTCATGAATAGGGACACCGTTATTTTCATAAAAATTTTCTATTACTTGATGAAATTCAAGCTGTTCTGCTTTCATATAAAGTCCAAGCTCTTCTTTTAACTCCCTGGATGCAGCTTCAATACGCGCTGGTTGATGGAATGCTGTCAGGCGCATCCATTACTGGCTGGATTGCGGCGTATTATGCTGGTGACGTCCACCGCGCCTTGGTTGTCTTTTTGTATATACAAAGTATAATTTTAATGTTGGCGTAACTCCCTAAAATTATACTATGTATAACCAGATTACATAGGAGAACTTATGAGCATAGCAATCAAACGGTGGGGCAATAGCAACGGGGTAATCATACCTGCCCACCTACTAAAACAAATTGGAGCCACTGTTGGTCAAGAACTAGATGTTAAAGTTAAAGATGGAACACTAGTTTTAATACCAAAGACACGTGCCAAACGCTATACATTAGACGAACTGTTACAACAGTGTGATCCGAATGCACCTCTAGAAACCGAAGAAAGTGTATGGGGTAGTAACCAAACGCCAGTTGGGAGAGAAGTATGGTAAGACGCAAAAAAGGATTTGGGCAAGGGGATATAGTCAAGCTATGCCTTAATCCTACCTCTGGACGAGAAATACAAGGAGAAGAAAGACCAGCGTTGATTCTATCACAACATGGATTTAACAATCTTGGTATGGTTCTAGTTGCCCCGATAACACAGGGTGGAAACTACTCTCGATATAACGGTTTTACTGTAACTCTATCGGGAACTGGTTCAAAAACTCAAGGAGTAATCTTAATGAATCAAGTCAAAATGGTTGATCTTGAAAGTCGTAATGGCAAATTTATAGAATCTGCAAATCCTATTGTTGTTGAAGATGCACTAGCTAAACTAATGGCTATTATTGAGTAAAAAAGACCATTCTTTGTTAGCTCCGTAATTAGCAAAAGCCGCCGTAAACCCTCGCCAAATGCGAGGGTGGGGAGCAGTCATATGAATTGACTATTTCAACTGTAATAATGATAGGTGTTTCGTTACCTTGAGATGAGTAACGCTTCTTAAGCAACTAAGTTCCCTGATGTTATTCAAACCATGAGATTTTCTTTGATCTGCCGACTCAATAAAAAACAGCCAGGGATAGCAGAATCATATGATAAATAGCGTTTTGATAAAAACGTTGAACTCTCGTTTTACATCACCATTAATTCCCGGCCATTTCCTGTTTCAATCGTCGCCACAACGTAGTACGGCTGATCCCCAGATGTTCCGCAGCCGCATGGCGATTGCCGGAAAATCGTTGCAGGGTTTTATGAGCTGAAGGTGGGGTAATAGGTGAAGGTGGCATCGCCAGAGGGGGCTTCATATTTTTTTCTATCAGCTTGAGTGCAGGTTGGCGCTCCGGTGAAAGAGCCAATATTAATTCAGGTGTCAATGTATGCTCAGTATGGGCGCTGAGGTATAACGCGATTCGCTCCATGAGATTACGCAGTTCCCGGACATTACCGGGCCAATGATAGGATTGCAATGCCTCCTGACAGGCAGAAAGCTCTTGTACTCTTGACTGCGATACCGGCAAATTCAATGCGGCAAACGCCCGTCGCAGATATTCCAGCGCCAATGTACCAATATCGTTGCCCCTTTCTCGGAGAGCGGGAATATTGATCCGCAATACACTCAGGCGATAGAACAGATCTGTCCGAAAACGTCTTTCTTGAACCCAGGTATCCAAATCGCAATGTGTGGCGCAAATGATCCGAACATCAACGGCAATGGGGCGGTGTCCTCCCACTCTGACGACAGATTTTTCTTCCAGCACTCTCAATAACCGTGTCTGAAGAGGCAATGGCATTTCACCAATTTCATCCAGAAATAGTGTGCCCCGATGGGCAACTTCAAAAAGACCTGCTCGCCCTCCACGCTGTGAGCCGGTGAAAGCCCCTTCCTCATAACCAAATAATTCAGCTTCCAGCAGGGATTCAGCAATGGCACCACAGTTAACGGCAACAAACGGGCGCTGATGTTTGCCTGCAACCTGACCATACCGGAGGGCATATTCATGGTGAATGGCTTGTGCCACCAGTTCCTTCCCTGTACCGCTTTCCCCTTGTATCAGAACCGTGGCAGGCGAGCGGGCATATAACATGATGGTGTTGCGCACACGCTCAATCACGGCTGAACTTCCCCGGATATCATTGAGGGTGTGGCGGGTGCGCAAGGTCTCCTGTATTGGATAGGCAGAAATTGAAGCCTGGCTAAACTTGGTCATTCTGGCGATATCCAATGCATCATGGAATGCCCGACGAATAGAATCCGCAGAATAGACAAAAACACCGACAAGTTCAGCTTCATAGGCGAGATCGGTAATTAGCCCGGCACCGACAATAACTTTAATGCCGATGGCTTTTAATGCATTAATCTGAGCCCGCGCATCTTCTTCCGTGATATAGCTACGTTGCTCAATACGTAAGTTGAACCGTTGCTGAAATTCTTCCAGCGCAGGCAATGTATTCTGATAGACGATAACGCCAATGCGGGAGCTGATTTGCCGTGCACGGGCCAGTGCCTGCATAAAATCAAATCCGCTGGCCTCTGCAATGATAACAGGCACTGACAAACGGCTTTTCAGATAGGCGCCATTAGAGCCGGCACAGATCACTGCATCACAACGTTCGATTGTCAGCCGTTTACGAATATGCTGAACCGCATTTTCAAAACCAAGTTGGATGGGCGTGATATTCGCCTGATGATCGAACTCCGGCGTGATGTCACGGAATAGATCAAAAAGGCGGGAAATGGATACCGTCCAAATGATCGGTTTGTCGCTGTTATCACGCCCTGTTGATGGTGCTTCTGCCATTCCGTTCTCCTAATATTGTGTGCTGTTTTGTTTTTCCCACCAGAACAATTCTATGTTTCAAAAGTGTTTCAATTATGTTTTTTGAAACGAAATTAATCCATTATGAAACAAGGACGCTTTTGTATCAATGATGCTTTCCTACAAGATTAGTCAATGCGTTAGATATTTTTTTATTTTAAAAACAACATATTAATTTCCATTCCATCTTTATTTTTAAGTTTATTAGCCATTGTTTACTTTGTTGGCACACACATTGCTTTATAACAAATATATTTCATTCTAATAACAAGGAGGTTATGTATGCCGCTTTCCTCTGCTGGTTTGGCGTTTCGTCAGGCTATAGAAGTTGAATCTCCATTACAGATAGTTGGCACCATCAATGCCAACCATGCATTGCTGGCGAAACGGGCGGGCTATAAAGCTATTTATCTTTCTGGTGGCGGTGTATCGGCGGGTTCATTAGGTATGCCTGATCTGGGAATTTCAACGCTGGACGATGTGCTGACAGATATCCGCCGTATCACGGACGTCTGTGATTTGCCATTGCTCGTGGATGCTGATATTGGTTTTGGTTCTTCTGCCTTTAATGTGGCTCGCACCGTGCGCTCAATGATTAAAGCTGGCGCTGCGGGGTTGCATATTGAGGATCAGGTCGGTGCGAAGCGTTGCGGTCATCGCCCGAATAAAGAGATTGTGTCCAAAGAGGAAATGGTTGATCGCATTAAGGCTGCAGTCGATGCCCGTATTGATAAGCATTTCGTCATTATGGCCCGTACTGATGCTTTGGCTGTTGAAGGTTTGGCAGCGGCCCTTGACAGGGCTAAAGCCTATATCGAAGCCGGGGCAGACATGCTGTTTCCTGAGGCGATCACGGAATTGCACATGTATAAAACATTTGCGTCAACAACTGGGGTTCCAATACTCGCCAACATCACTGAATTTGGTGCGACGCCACTGTTCACTACCGAAGAGTTAAAAAATGTGGATGTATCCATTGCGCTTTACCCGCTTTCTGCTTTCCGGGCAATGAATAAGGCCGCCGAGCAGGTTTACACCACACTCCGCCGCGAAGGGACACAGAAGAATGTGATCAGCATGATGCAGACTCGCAACGAGTTATACGAAAGCATCAACTACTACGATTTTGAACAAAAACTGGATGCGCTTTTCTCCCAGAAAAAATCTCAATGACGGACAGCTTCATCACTTTATGTGGCATAAAAAACAGTCGAGGTGAGACCAATGAGCGAACAGAACACAATTACTGAGTCAACTACTTTCAAGCCTAAAAAATCTGTTGCCCTTTCGGGGGTCAGTGCGGGTAACACAGCACTCTGTACAGTTGGGAAAACCGGCAACGATCTGCATTACCGTGGCTACGATATTCTTGATCTTGCAACCCAGTGTGAATTTGAAGAAGTTGCGCACCTGTTGATCCACGAAAAATTGCCTTCCCGCGCTGAACTGGCCGCCTATAAAACGAAACTAAAAGCACTGCGAGGTTTGCCGGGTAGCGTCAAGGCAGCATTGGAAACATTACCTGCTGCCGCTCATCCCATGGATGTCATGCGTACAGGTGTCTCCGTTCTTGGCTGCACATTGCCTGAAAAAGACGATCACAATCTTGCAGGTGCGCGTGATATTGCTGACAAATTACTGGCCTCTCTTAGCTCCATGTTGCTCTACTGGTATCACTATAGTCACAACGGACGCCGTATTGAGGTAGAAACCGATGATGAGTCGATAGGCGGGCATTTTCTTCACCTCCTGCATGGTAAAAAACCCAGTGAATCATGGGAAGAAACTATGCATATATCCCTGATCCTTTATGCCGAACATGAGTTTAACGCCTCGACATTTACCAGCCGGGTTATCGCAGGAACCGGCACGGATATCTATTCCGCCATCATCGGGGCGATTGGTGCACTGAGAGGGCCAAAACACGGTGGAGCAAACGAAGTCTCTTTTGAAATTCAACAGCGCTATGAAAATCCTGACGAAGCAGAGGCAGATATCCTGGCGCGTCTGGCAAGAAAAGAGGTCATTATCGGCTTTGGTCATCCGGTTTACACCATTTCAGATCCCCGTCACAAAGTGATTAAAAATGTGGCTCTGCAACTTTCCAAAGAGGCAGGAACGACCAAAATGTTTGATATTGCGGATCGGCTGGAATCTGTGATGTGGGTTAACAAAAAAATGTTCCCGAACCTTGATTGGTTCTCTGCGGTTTCCTATCACATGATGGGCGTACCGACGGCGATGTTTACACCGTTGTTTGTGATTGCCCGCACATCGGGATGGGCTGCTCACATCATTGAACAACGTATTGATAACAAAATTATCCGCCCTTCGGCCAATTATACCGGGCCGGAAAATCGGGTATTTACGCCAATTGGTGAGCGTGGATAACGTTATTTTTGGTGTGGTGTTTCCTGTATTCATGTTTTTTTAACAAGGAATTATTATGTCTACCTCTGTTGTAAACAACCGTCCTGAATATGATCAGGTGATTGTGGATATCGTGGATTATGTTATGGAATACCCGATCACATCATCCATTGCCCATGAAACGGCCTATTACTGTTTTCTGGATACGCTGGGCTGTGGGCTGGAGGCGTTGGAATACCCGGCCTGCAAGAAACTGTTGGGGCCTATTGTGCCGGGTACGGTTGTGCCTAATGGGGTGCGTGTACCGGGAACACAATTCCAGCTTGATCCCGTACAGGCGGCGTTTAACATTGGTACGATGATCCGGTGGCTGGATTTTAATGACACATGGCTGGCGGCTGAATGGGGACATCCGTCCGATAACCTTGGTGGCATACTGGCGGTGGCTGACTGGCTATCAAGAAATGCCGTTGCTTGTGGCAAAAAGCCGCTCACCATCAAAGCCGTTTTGATGGGCATGATCAAAGCACATGAAATTCAGGGATGTCTTGCACTGGAGAATGCGTTCAATAAAGTCGGGTTGGATCACGTCGTTCTGGTAAAAGTGGCTTCGACCGCCGTTGTTGCTGAAATGTTGGGGCTGAACCGGGAAGAGATCCTGAGTGCGGTATCGCTCGCCTGGGTTGATGGGCAGTCGCTGAGAACTTACCGTCATGCCCCTAATACCGGTTCACGTAAATCCTGGGCGGCGGGTGATGCGACATCCCGAGCTGTTCGTCTGGCTTTCATGGCACAAAAAGGTGAGATGGGGTATCCCTCTGCATTAACTGCAAAAACTTGGGGATTTTATGATGTCTTGTTCAATGGACAGCCTTTCAAATTCCAGCGTGCCTATGGTGCTTATGTGATGGAAAACGTATTGTTTAAGATAGCTTTCCCGGCAGAATTTCATGCACAAACTGCGGTGGAAGCGGCAATGAGTCTGCATCAGCAACTGAAAGACACCGGCAAGACTATCAATGACATCACAAAAATCACTATTCGTACCCATGAGGCCTGTATTCGGATTATCGATAAGCAAGGTCCGTTAAACAACCCGGCGGACAGAGATCATTGTATTCAGTATATGGTTGCGGTTCCTTTGATCTTTGGCCGTCTCACCGCTGCGGATTATGAAGATAGTGTTGCGGCAGATCCCCGTATTGATGCACTGCGGGAAAAAATGGTGTGTGTTGAAGATGTTGATTTTACCCGTGATTACCACGATCCGGGAAAACGCTCTATTGCTAACGCATTAACCGTTACATTTGCAGATGGCAGCCAGCTTGATGAAGTTAAAGTCGAGTTCCCTATCGGCCATGCTCATCGTCGCCGAGAAGGCATTCCATTATTGCTGAAAAAATTCAGAACCAATCTGGCACGTCAGTTTCCTGAAACACAACAGAGGAAAATTCTGTCGGTTTCCCTTGACCGTCAGTTACTGGAAAACATGCCGGTAAACGAATATCTTGATTTGTACGTTATCTAATCTGAAATGCCGTCGGCGGTTGCTCTCCTTGAGTACTGCTCTATCATTTTACGCAGTACCAGGAGAGATTATGTTATTCAAAACTTTTTACCAGCAATCCATTGATGATCCCCACTCTTTCTGGGCTGATCAGGCTAAACGCATTTTCTGGCAACAACCTTTTGAACAGGTTCTGGATCACAACAATCCTCCCTTTGCCCGCTGGTTTTGCGGGGGAAAAACCAACCTATGTTACAACGCACTGGATCGCTGGCTGGAAAGCCAGCCTGACGCCAAAGCGCTCATCATGATTTCAACAGAAACGAATAGTGAAAAAGTATTCACTTTCAGGGAATTACATCGGGAAGTGAACAGAACGGCGGCTATGATGCTTTCTCTGGGCGTTAAAAAAGGCGACAGGGTTTTGGTTTATATGCCGATGATTGCTGAAGCGCTGTTTGTTTTGCTCGCTTGTGCCCGTATTGGTGCAGTTCACTCGGTTGTTTTTGGGGGTTTTGCTGCCCAGAGCCTTGCTACACGGTTGGATAATGCTGAGCCTGTGCTGGTGGTGTCTGCGGATGCGGGATCTCGTGGTGGAAAAGTCATCCCTTATAAACCGTTGCTGGATGAAGCTATCGAACTGGCGAACCACAAACCCCACCATGTACTGATGGTTAACCGCGGGATGGCTGACATGGTTTGGCTACCGGAAAGAGATGTTGATTTCGCAACATTGCGGCAAGAGTGTCTTGATGCTGACGTTCCTGTGACCTGGCTTGAATCAAATGAAACCTCCTGCGTGCTCTATACCTCCGGCACGACGGGCACCCCAAAAGGCGTTCAGCGTGATGTTGGGGGGTATGCTGTTGCACTGGCAACATCCATGGATATCATTTTTGGCGGTAAAGCGGGTGAAGTGTTTTTTTGTACGTCAGATATTGGTTGGGTCTTGGGGCATTCTTATATTGCTTATGCCCCTTTGATCGCAGGAATGGCGACAATTATGTATGAAGGGCTGCCGATACAGCCGGATGCTGGCATTTGGTGGCAGATAGTGGAAAAATATCAGGTAACACGCATGTTTTCAGCGCCTACAGCGATTCGTGTACTGAAAAAATACCCGGTTGAATCTATTGCACAATACGATATTTCATCACTGAAATCGTTGTATTTGGCGGGAGAACCGCTTGATGAGCACACTGCCCGCTGGATTGCAGAGGCGATCAACACCCCTGTTATTGATAACTACTGGCAGACTGAGACAGGCTGGCCGATTATGGCTATCGCCCGCGCTCTGGATGACAGGCCGAATCGGTTTGGTAGCACTGGCTTCCCGATGTATGGTTTTCATGTCAAGCTGATTAATGAACTGACCGGTGAGGAGTGCGGCGATAACGAAAAAGGCCTGCTCGTTATTGAAGGGCCTTTGCCTCCAGGTTGCATTCAAACTATCTATGGTGACGATACACGTTTCATCAATACCTATTGGTGTCATTTTGACCAGCCTGTTTATTCCACATTCGATTGGGGGATCCGTGACAGTGATGGCTATTATTTTATTTTGGGACGTTCGGATGATGTGATTAATGTTGCGGGACACCGATTGGGAACGCGGGAGATAGAAGAGTGTATTGCAGGCCATGAAGACGTTGCTGAAGTGGCTGTTATTGGTATCAAGGATGCCATCAAGGGGCAAGCCGCAGTTGCCTTTGCCGTTCTCAAGGATGGAAGGGAAATCCAGAATGCTGAACATTTTTCCTCTCTGGAAAAGGCCCTGATGGGCTTGGTGAACAAACAAATTGGCAGCGTGGGCCGCCCAGCACGGGTGTATTTCGTCTCCCAGCTTCCCAAGACGCGTTCAGGAAAAATGTTGCGCCGAACTATGCAGGCAATATGTGAAGGGCGTGAGCCGGGTGATATTTCTCTGATTGAAAACCCTGCTTCACTGGAGGTTATTCGAGAAGCTGTTTTCCGGTGAATAGTTTTCCATGATATTGGGACGCTTTTATTTTTTCCTTGTTGATTTCTTGGAATAAAGAAATTGTTGTGGTCCACTCTATTTTCCGATTAATGAGTGAAATATTTGCATTTGATAATATAAATGGGTTGAAATATCTAGATTGTGAAGTTTATCCGGATGTGATAATAATGATTTTATATGTTAGATAATTAAGGGCTAAAATGTTACCTGATGTAATTGTCACTGTGCTGGTTTTATTTGTTTGTGTGTTTTTAATTAGTAAATTAAGTAAGATGAGGCAGCGTAATAAATCAATTATAATTGCTAGTATAATAATTTTCACAGGAAGTACGAGTGAGATCGTTTATAATATTAGGTCTCGTTGTTCTATTGGGTTAGATTGTAACTGGCTTGATTTTGTTGTTTTTGGCTCAATAATGTTAACAGCGGTAGCAGCTTTATTTATATCATTTTTCAGGCAGAGTAATTAACACGTCAAAGATAGGTTTTTGCACCCTAAAAGGTTGTAAAAGTACGTTAACCATTTGTGTGCCTGTCCCATAGCAATTGGCTGGTAGAGCATACTTATACTCTTTATAGAAAGTTGTTGACATCAATGAAAATTATGAGATTGCTTCGCACATTTGAATGGCGTGTTCTTCCCATTCTGGCGAAGGGCTTGATCGGAAGTGGTTTTCTCGCTTTGTTGTGTAGACAACGGGAAGATCGTTGGCTGGAGCGATGGCTTCCACTTATTCAAGCCCGAGCCATGGGTTTAGCAGTGCTGGAAATTGGTTGTGGAGATGGGCGCGACACTGCCATTATTCATCGTGCTGGGTTAAAAGTGAAGGCGATCGATATATCTTCTGCAATGGTTAAGCGGGCGAGTGTTCGTGTGCCTTCGGCTGTTTTTTTTGTTCAAGATTTACGAGCTCCTTTTCCAATAGATAGGACCGGCGTGGTGATTTCCAGTTTGTCACTGCATTACTTTTCTTGGGACGAGACTCTGGATATTATTCGGCGAATCAGAGCAGTTTTGTGGCCTGGGGGCATATTATTATGTCGACTGAATTCTACAAAAGACGTCAACTTCGGTGCGAAAGGACACGCTAAAATTGATAATGATTTCTACTTGGTCCATGGAACACCAAAACACTTCTTTGATCGTTCCTTAATATTTAAAGCTTTCTCTGGATGGAAAGTGTTGCATATAGAAGAAAAGGAGACACATCGTTTTATTCTACCAAAAACTATCTGGGAGGTGATTTTGGAAGTGGAGACAAAGTAAAGGGATTCCACTGCCATCTTTGATGTTTTTATGGCAGGAGAAGACATTATCTCTGCCTCGTCAGTGGGTAGACGGCTAGCATCAAAACTAAGCATATCAATTCCTTGATATGCTTAACTCGGTTAGTGAAATGGTTATTGCACCAGGTAAAGTGAATGTTTTGTTGGATAGGAATCGTATTCAGCTAACGGTACCATCTTAATGGATGATTTATTATCTCTGATTATTTTTGGTCCACTTACTGACCATTTAGCAGACTCAAGAAGAAACGCTGCTGGTTGTCCAGTGGTGCCAATAACAGGAGCACCGACTTTTAATGAAGCTCCATATGGAATGGCGTGGAAAATCTCAGGTGTGACTTCAATGAAGTTCTTAGTTAAGAACTTCATTGGCCGAATTGAATCAACTTGAAAACGTGTTCCAGATACAACAAATGTTAACGGTAAACCAGCTGCTTTAATTCCATAGCCTTCGTAGATGTTTGCAATCTGACTGGGGAGCATACTTTCACAGTTCATTCCAGCACTGACATCAATACCAATATGTGCCAAGTTTGTAGGCGACATGCGAGGGAAATTACGCGCAGTCGCATTGATAACATCGATTGGTAGTGTACTGCACTGCCCAGTACTTGAGGCAACTGAGTGCTTATCAGGTCTTGATACAATACCAGGGCCTTCTACAGTAGAGGTACTTAATTGGACATCGTTGTAGATTTTCGTAGAGAAGTCTGGAGGATAAAAGCTTAAAGATAGCCTGGAACCATCATTGTGAGCCACGATCCATGCATTGAGTGCATCTGAGAACTGCATATCGACGCTTACCCAGTAGTTTTGACGGTATTCGGTGTGATCCTCTTCCGTTTTTGTGACGAATCCATTGGGGGCAAGTTCTTCAACTTCACTTTGAAAGGTTGGATCGGGAGATCTTAAGACATATTGTCCACCGCCGCCGTAAATTTTATCTAGGGAATTTGCTCCAGTCGTATCGGTATTGTTGGAAATATGAGCATTATGACAGGCTGAAATTTTAGTCGAATTAATGAAAGCAATTGCGCTGGCTTTAGAAAAATATCAAATTTTGTCGTCAAAGCGACATTCCTGCATAAAGTGTTTTAACATTTGACTGTTAAATACGTACAATCCCCTCCCTGAATGTGTTCTCTACAGAATAGGCTTGGTTTGTCACTGATCCAGATTTACACATCGCGGAGCCGCTTGTCAGCCTGGCTTGGTATATTAGCGATATTGATGTTGTTCATTGCACCCGTGATCTCCCGGTCACTGGAACATGCGCGCATTGGTGAGTCTCATTCTGACATTGCTTCTGCATCACAGGGCACTAACCATCATGATGGTATGCAGATGGGTATGCATGCGGGTGGTGGCATGTCGATGCTGGATGATATTGCCTGTGGATACTGCGTCTTTCTTATCCATGTACCGATGCTGGATTTGGCGAATACACCGTTATTCTGGTCAACTTCGCTGACTTCACGGTCACCACCGGTTCAACCTGTAACTCTCTTCCTTGCGCATTTCATCTTTTCGGATTCGCTGCCTCGCGCTCCGCCTGAACAGATCTAATCTCATCGGTTTAAACATAATAAAACGCTTTGTCCTGCTAACTTTTTAGCCAGGAAAAGTTTGCTTATACCAAAAACTGTTTGGTTGGATTCTATAACGTATTCCGCTTTTGATAGCAATATCGCTTCGGAGCGCGGATGCACATTAAGGAAAGATGATGTTTGAAAAAAATGCTTCTTATAAAAAAAATACGCTAGCCCGTTGTATTAGCTCGGCAATGCCGATTTTTCTGCTGGCAGCTTTTAATGGATATGCGGTTGAAATCTCACCAGATTCGCATGATCATGCGAATGACCCAAAAACCAATGACGGCGATGTGATTACCGTCACTGCGCCTTTGTATTCGCCTTTATCAATTGTCACGTCACTAAAAACGCCTCGTCAGCCAGTTCCGGCAAGTGATGGCTCTGACTATCTGAAAACCATACCCGGTTTTTCACAAATCCGTAATGGGGGCACCAATGGTGATCCAGTATTTCGGGGAATGTTTGGTTCAAGGCTTAAGATCCTGACTGATGGCGCAGAAATGCAAGGGGCCTGTCCTGGCAGGATGGATGCGCCTTCATCTTATATTTCACCGGAAAGTTATGATTTGCTGACACTGATTAAAGGGCCTCAAACCGTATTGTGGGGCCCAGGTGCTTCCGCTGGGACCATCAGGTTTGAGCGTGAACATCCTAAATTTAATGAGCCGGGGGTGAAGGTCAATGCCAGTGGGTTGACCGGTTCAAATGGTCGTTGGGATGGCAATGTTGATGCCAGTGTCGGCAATGAATTGGGATATTTACGTTTAATGGGGAATACCTCCCGTTCACATGATTATAAAGATGGTAGTGGGTATCGTGTCCCTTCACGCTGGGATAAGTGGAATAGCGATCTGGCGCTGGGGTGGACGCCGGATAAAGATACACTGCTCGAATTGACCGCCGGGAAAGGTGATGGAGAGGCCCGCTATGCGGGGCGTAATATGGATGGTTCACAATTTAAACGTGAAAGCCTCGGCGTGCGTTTTGAGAAATCTAACATCAGTGAGGTTCTTGATAAGGTTGAAGCCCAAGTTTATTACAACTATACCAACCATATCATGGACAATATAACCTTGCGTTCTCCGAACAGCCCTATGTCTATGGGATCGATGGGGAAGATGGGCATGCCTTCTACGACTTGTAAGCATATGTGTGGTATGCATATGAATATGAACAGTGGTATGTCCATGCAACTGGATCGTCGGATTGTGGGAGGACGGGCGATGGGCACCTGGCTATGGCAAGATTTCAAGCTGGAAAGTGGTGCGGATACTCAAACTAATACCCATCGTAATAAATCAGGCAGCGTGTGGCAAAAGGATGCCCAATTCCGTAATTATGGCTTGTTTGGTGAGTTGACCTGGTATGCCACAGAGCAGAGCGAGTTGATAACCGGTGCCCGTCTTGATCGCAGTCTGGTGAAAAAATTTGCCGGCAATAGCGAGAAAGAACGAAATGATACTTTGCCAAGTGGTTTTATGCGTTTAGAGCATACTCTCACTGATGTTCCGCTGATGTTTTATGCCGGTATTGGTTATACCGAGCGCTTCCCGGACTACTGGGAGCTATTCTCGCCTAAACTCGGTCCGGCAGGCAGTGCCAGCGCTTTTGATGGCGTGAAAAGTGAAAAAACTACCCAGCTTGATATTGGGGCGCAATATACGGGAGAACGCTTTAATAGCTGGGTGTCAGCCTATGTAGGGCGGGTGAATGATTTTATTTTGTTTAGATATAGCCCAACCAATGCTCGCCTCAGCCAGGCTGATAATGTTAATGCCAATGTTATGGGCGGAGAGATGGGCTTTGGCTATCAACTGACAGATCATTGGAAAACGGATGCCAGCCTGGCTTATTCATGGGGTGAAAATACCACAGATAACAAGCCACTGCCTCAGATCCCACCTCTGGAAGCCCGTTTCGGATTGACTTATGAACGTGGTGACTGGAGCAGTACCGGTTTGTGGCGATTGGTTAGCAGCCAGCATCGGATTGCTATCGATCAGGGAAATGTTGTCGGCAAAGATTTTAAAGACAGTCCGGGTTTCGGCGTGCTTTCTGCAAACGTCGCCTATAAGATCAACAAAAATGTCAAAGTTAGCACAGGTATCGACAACATTCTGAATAAAGAATACAGCGAACACCTCAACCTTGCAGGTAATAGTACCTTTGGTTATTCAGCAAACACCTCAGTAAATGAACCCGGCCGAACAATATGGGCTAAAGTTAATGTAACATTCTAATGATAAAATGGCGTCCAGTGATTGGACGCCAATATTTTTCTTACTTGTTTAATATTCAAGGAGAATGATTATCACTGGCTAACCGTATTTATTTTTCCTACGGTCCTAATTTATTGCAGCGAATAATACAGTGTGGATTATTATTTCTGATTACCGACATACGGATAAACTTTCACATAATCAACGTCGAATGTGGCGGTTGTTTTATTTATCGGGCCGTAACCCTGAGCTGGATAACTGCGCGGTACTTCAGAGCTTAAAATAATGTATTGGTTTGCGATTGAAATAGGGACTTGTTCCAGACCAGACAAATATTGAGGAACATCATCAACATAAAATGTGTAGCCATTTGGTGTCCATGCCACCGCAAATTTATGGAATTTACCATCAGCAAGTTTACTCATAGACAATTTCTTTGACCATTGTTTATGAGCGTTGCCATAACCATTCCAGTGAATCGCATGATCATATTGATCTTGTTTAGCCTCAGCTAAGTGTTCAAATACATCAATTTCGACGCCTGATTTTTCTGGATTGGTTAGATCCTTACCCATGGTTGGTGACTGTACCCAGAATGCGACCTGATTACCTTCGGCGCGATTAAATCTGACAGCAGCTTCCCAATAGCCATATGTCTGTAGGAAACTTTTTTGTGTTGAAATCATGCCGCAATAATTTTGTAGCTTGCCGGAAGAACTATCAGAATAGGTTTTTATGGTTAAATATCCATTCCGTACAATAACGGCTGATTGAGTATTAATACAATTATTTCTGACACCTAAACCACGGTAATCCCATTTTTGGCTATTGAGTGTTGTGCCATTAAAATTATCCTCAAATGATGGCGTGGAGCTGAATTCACTTGGGATTTTTGCCGAAGCATACCCACAGAACAATGAGCTTAATAACAACGTATAGGCTAGCTGAACTTTCATCTGTTTTCCTTGTATTTTTTGACGTGAATAGTCGCCATTTGGACGTTATTACACGTTTTCGTAGGGATAGGGGGAGGCCACTTTATCGAATATTAGCGACAGGGTGACCGATTTAATTTGTTATCCCCTGCTTGTTGTTTTAGTAGGTAAAAATAAGGAAATAAAAGTCAGCGACGTTGATTAAGGGAAAATAATTAAAATAGAGACAGTAAAAGAAGCGGTTATAGCAGATAAATAGAACCCCGTTCACCAGAACGGGGTGTATGGCAGTTCTAAATTATTTCGATGCATCCAGAGCTTGGGCAAGATCGGTAATAATATCATCAATATGTTCAATGCCGATTGACAGGCGGATCATATCGTGTGGTACACCTGCTTTAATTAACTCCTCGTCATTTAATTGGCTATGAGTGGTTGAAGCTGGATGGCAGGCGAGTGATTTTGCATCACCAATATTAACCAGGCGCACAATCAGTTTTAACGCGTCAATAAAGCGGGCACCGGATTCCTGCCCGCCTTTAATACCAAAGGAGAGAAGGGCTGATGGTTTCCCATTCATATACTGCTGTGCCAGTTCATGTTCCGGGTGGTCTGGCAATCCTGCATATTTCACCCAACTAACTTGAGGATGATTTTGCAGGTAATGGGCCACTTTCAGGGCATTTTCAGTGTGACGCTCCATTCTTAATGCCAGCGTTTCCAACCCTTGCAAAATAAGGAAAGCATTAAAAGGCGATAGCGCGGCACCCATGTTACGTAACGGTACGACACGGCAATGCCCGATAAACGCGGCTTTACCGAACTGTTCGGTATAGATGACGTTGTGATAAGAGGGATCCGGGTTATTCAGAATGGCGAATCTTTGCTTATGTTTTTCCCAAGGGAAGTTACCGGAATCAACAATGATGCCGCCAATAGTAGAACCGTGTCCTCCCATGTATTTGGTCAGAGAGTGAATAATAATATCGGCGCCGTGCTCAAAGGGCCGGCAAAGCGCAGGCGTGGCGACGGTATTGTCAACGATTAAAGGAACGCCATGACGGTGAGCCACTTCTGCGAACTTTTTCAGATCAACAACATTACCTGCCGGGTTACCAATGGATTCACAGAATACCGCTTTGGTCCGGTCATCAATCAGTGATTCCAATGCTGCAATATCATCATGGTCAGCAAAGCGTGTTTCAATACCGAACCGGGGCAATGTGTGAGTCAGCAGGTTATGGGTGCCGCCATATAACTTGGCAACAGATATAATGTTATCCCCGGCTCCGGCAATGGATTGAATAGCGCAGGTGATAGCAGCCATACCGGATGCGACCGACAATGCGGCTATCCCACCTTCAAGTAAAGCAACCCGCTTTTCCAGTACATCATTAGTCGGGTTCATAATGCGGGAATAGATATTTCCCTCGACCTTTAAATTAAACAGATCGGCACCGTGTTGGGTACTATCAAATGCATAGGATGTTGTTTGATAAATAGGGACAGCAACGGCTTTGGTGGTTGGATCGGGAGAATATCCGCCGTGGATCGCAAGAGTTTCTGGTTTCATTTTCGGTCTCTTCTCTATATCGGTAAGATTACATGTATCTTTGATGAATAGATGTAAGCGGCTTTTATCAAAACTACAGCGCCACTTACTGCCGTTCACAAGGAATTTAACGTGTACATTTGTTTGATTGATGAACCGTCGGAGTAGGTATCTATCAGCTTAAGGGAATTTCCGGTGATAGAAAATGTGATTTTTTCGTCATTTTCATCAATTCTCCAACGACCAATGTTATCGACGTTATTGGAAGCCCATTCGACACGATCGCCCTTTAAACGACATTTAATTTTCCATAGGGAATTATCACTGGGTCGAATGTAGTGCATATACGTCACATCATCGTTATTTTGACAAAATAGGATAGATGCGGTTGCCTGACAAATTTGACTAAGATGAGGATGAATTTGTACAGTCGTTTTGACAGGTTGAGAAGTCGTTTTATCGGTTGAAATTGTGTAAAGCCCCGTCGCCAGTATCGCTAAAACAATAAAGATTTTATTATTAGACATTATATTTCCGCTAATTCTTTATTAATCAAATAAATAATTTAAAAATGTTACTAATTCAGTGATATATCGGGTGTCGCTATTTTTTAATTATGTGGACATTATCACAAAAAGCAGAAGCTATTTAAGTCGAGTAACATTAACTATTAAAATGGAAAATGAGAACAAAAGACTTAAATAAATATCTAATCTTCTAGAAAGATCACAGAATTTCTTGTGAAGTAGTTCGTTTTCGTTAGGTTGCCTGATTTATTTCCTTCTATTTCCTGAACAAAAATAGAGGATATACCCATAATTTTAAATTTTTAAAAATTTTTCCGCATGATTTTAGTGATAATTTATTGTTAGTATGATCAACATTGGAGCTAATCAATAAATTAACGGTATTTTTATGGCTAAATTTTCAAACTGGCAGGAATTAAGACAATTGTTCTTACTTTCTTTTCCCATCATTATTGCGCAGATAGCACGTACCGCAATGGGGGTTGTTGATATAGTGATGTCTGGTCACTATGCTACTGCTGATTTAGCGGCAGTAACGTTAGGAAGTAGTATTTGGTTCCCTATATTTGTGTTGGGATACGGGACTATTATCATGCTTGCGGCAGATGTCGCAAAGCACAAAGCGCAAGGTAATGAAGAAGGGGTCAAAGAGAGCCTTAGGAATTATTTGTTTCTATCGATGATACTTTCGATACCAATAATTTTATTGTTAATGTTAATTAGCAAACTTTTTTCATTTATAGGCTTAGATGATAATATCTTAGATATTACACGGGGCTATGTTATTGCTATGGCATTTAGTGTTCCCGGGGTGATGATATTTAATGTTTTTCGTTCATTTCTGCAAGGCTTAGAAGACACGAAAGTTGCTATGTACCTATCTTCTGGTGCCTTATTACTGAATATACCGTTAAATTACATGCTTATTTACGGGAAATTTGGTTTACCGGAAATGGGCGGCGTTGGTGCGGGTATTACAACGGCAATTATTAATAATCTCAGTGCTGTATGTTTAGTTGTTTATTTTTTGTTGAAAAATGAGTATCGGCGATATCGATTTCGTTTAAAATTCCCAAAATATCAAGATTTACTGAGGACTTTTTATATTAGCATTCCTAGTGGATTGGCTTTTTTTGTTGAAATGGTTTTTCTCGATGTGGTTGCTGTATCCGTTGCGCCTTTAGGCACTCAGACTGTTGCCGCACATAATATTATGCTTAATATCGTCACTATCATTTATACCGTCATTACAGGATTTGCGACTGCGACGACGGTAAGAGTGGGCTCCTATATTGGGCAGAGAGATAGAGCATCATTAATGGGTGTTATAAGAGTTTCGATTTCTTTGGTATTATCTATCTCCGTAATTTTTGGTTTTCTAATATATTTCTTCGCGGGGCCATTGATTTCACTCTATACTAACGATGACTCAGTGATAATAATCGCACTTAGCCTGGCTTTTTTATTCTGTTTCTTCCAGTTCTTCGACTCCTTTCAGGGAACTTTAGCGGGTATTTTGCGTGGTTTTCATGATACCCGATCGGTATTTTACGCGCCTTTATTTGGTTATTGGTTAGTTGGTTTACCACTAGGGTTTATTTTGGCTTTGACAGACTGGGTAACCGATAGCATGGGAATTGTAGGGTTTTGGTATGGTTTGGTTTTAGGTCTTTTTGTGAACTCTGTTTTATTGTCTATCATATTGAAGATTAGGGTGAGAATGGTCGTTTCTCAATTAACTTCTTAATTTAGTGACAAAGTATCACATCCACATCAATTCCCTGCCAAAAGGTAGGGAATTGATGAACTTATGTAAATAACTTATTCAATTCTTTCATATAAGATAAAAGTAGTATCAATATTTTTATTTGAAAATTTACTTCATAAAAAATTTTCATTGTGAATGAAAGTTTACTTTTTAAATGTGTGGTTATTAAATCCATTTAAGAGGGAGATAATGTTGTAATTGTATTTTAATTCGTTTTGGTAATATGTCTATTTTAGTGTTTTTAGTAAATAATATATTAGTGAAAGTTTTCTGAATAATTATATATAAATTCTTTATAATAATTTATCCCTGCTTAAATAAGATAAATTATAGGCTCATCTTTATTGATTTTAGTTTTAAATTGTCAAATATTTTTTGATTAATTTAGAATCAATAATTATCATCTTATTAGTTACCATGAAAATAGTAACATATAAATTAATTACATTATTAAATAATAACTTGGCAATATATTCATGTGTATTGATTTTTTTACACTTATTGTTAGCTTTATCCACCCAAGATTATTTCCATAATTTTACTATGGTTATGGTAAATATTGATTTAATAATTAAATAGTTAGGTGTATTTATTGTCATTTTATACAAGTTCACATAATCATTTCATGATAATGATTATCATTTCATTTTTTATTAAAAGTACGTTAATATGCGCGTCAGTCTTCGGACAGTACTAAAACTATGTAATAAGCAATCTCTAACATTTAATTAGTTAACATAAGGAATATGCTATGAACAAAGTTAAAGTGTTAATTGCAGTATTAGGTACATGTGGATTAGTAACACAAGCAATAGCTACCCCTGGTTTTGGGCAAACTCAAAATTTTGATCAGAATAAACCCAGCATTAGGGTAAATGTGACTGAAAAGGGGGGGACTGGTCATGCAAGCTCTGGGGGAGAACCGGGGATTGGGGTGCAGTCTATAGCCGGAGGTAAAATTGTCAGCTTCTCGGGCCTTACCCGTTATGCCGCAGCGGATGCCAATGGTATTCATAAAATTTCTATGCCTGGATCAGGTAGCCATGGTGGTATGGGGGTCTTTAACTTTAGTAAAGTCGCTAATGCTGATGTCTACTTTGGTGAATGGTCACAAACCGGTCAGATAAACGATAAGACTCATACTGCCTATTATTCCGGTAAAGACATAACGACTAATTTACCTACTGGTGGCATAGCAACCTATACGGTTAAAGGAATTAACCAATATAGTGGCAGCAATGCTCTGCAAGGGACATTCACTGCTGATTTCGGCCAGAAAAGGCTTTCTGGTTCAATAGCAAATAGTGCATTGACTGTTGGTATTGATTCTAGAATTAGAGCAGATGGCTCGTTTGTTGGGACGGCGACAGCAGGAAATGTTGTCGGTACAAACAACGGCCACTTCTTTGGTGATAATGCGTCGAGTTTAGCTGGTGTGGCTAAATTTAATTCGGATCACAGTAAAGATACCGCCTTTGGTGGGACTAAAAATCCATAATATGAATTTGTGTTAACTGAATAAGGCAAAGTTCATATGGGCTTTGTCTTATTTTGTTTATTTATTGGTCCGACTATTAAGCAGTGATATTCCGATGTTAAATGCCCCCATTATCCGTTTTACCATACTGCTCAACTGTTTGTTTTTTTACCCTTCTTTGGCTCTGGCAGATGAAGATACCGGCAGAAGATTGTGGAATAACGTACAGCGAAATTTGCAGGAACAAGAAAAAGAGATCATCACTGATGAAACTGTGAATGAGAATACTGATCATTTATCGATAGTCCTTAATGGTCAGACTTTCAGTGTTGAGAATAATGTGAATGAGGTTGGTCAGGCGCTGTATTTATCTATTAATCATCAACAAGTTAAGGACGTAGAGCGCTTTTTATTGATGTATCAGAAGTTACCTGGGCATGATATGCAATTGGTACATTTTGCTCAGGCGAATCTTGCACGTTCGCAGGGTAATTTAGTGGCGGCAGAACAGCATTATCAGGCTATTTTGCACCAGCAACCTGATTTTACCCGGGCTAAATTGGAGTTAGCCAGGGTCTATTATGAGAACCAGAAAAATAAAGAGGCAGGTTTACTGTTTAATGAGATTTCTGCGGCGAATCACGATAACGAAAATAAATTACCACCAGCAGTCATTAAGAATATAACCAGCTATCAGGATGCGATTGAATTGCGTAATGCCTGGCGTGGGTCTTTTGCCGTAGGATATATTTTTAACGACAATACTAATATGTCACCAAATAAGCCTCCTGTTTGCCAGAAATATGCTGAAAATGGCAGTTGTATAGCTGAACGTGAGTTGCCTTTGGCAAAGAAGGCAAATGGTATCAGTTATGATGCTACGTTACGTAAGATATACCAGCTAAGTGGTCACCACGGTATATCCTTGCGTTCAATGACTTATGGTGAAAGTTATCGTCATCATAGTGAGGAAAATGAAAATACCACTTCCGCTTATTTGGGATATAATTATAAGGCACAGAAAAATGATTTTCTGATAGGTCCAATTATTGAGTTTAATCATGTTGGTAACCATTCCCGTTATCGCACCACAGGAGTGAAAACTGAATGGATGAATATTCTATCAAAAAATCTGGCATTGAATCTTGAAGGTGAATATAAACAGTTTCGTTATCATAAACTTTATAATCATAATGACGGTAATATGACTTCTGTTTATGCCACCTTATCTTATTATTTAACTGATCAGACAATTACCTTTACTGGTGGTGATTGGGTTAATAAAACCAGTGTTGAGAAAGCGGATGATTATCAACAGAAAGGCATACGAGCGGGTATTTCTACCCAGTTGTATCCGGGAATTAATGCGGTGGTATTTACCGCATTACGACAGAGGCAGTTTGGAGATTACAGTATGCCATTAAGTGCACGCCGTAAAGACAATGAACAACTCTATTCGGCAATTCTCAGTATGCCTAAATTTGATGTTTTTGGCTTAACGCCGGTCATCACTTATCGGTATAGAAAAAACAATAGTAATGTCGATTGGCTATACTCATATAGCAAAAACGAAGTGTTAATTAAGTTTGAAAAATATTTTTGATATTGATTGAAGTAATAGGTTATTTAAATCCGTACTATGGCAGATAATCACTATGCATAAATTAAATAATAAATACAGTAAAATAACATTGGTGGTGGTATTAACTTACAACCTGATACCTTACCGTGTTGATGCAGATACACCAATACCCCCTGTTCAATCAGTGAAACAGCCTGCTGGAGATAAGGCCGACTTAGGCAAAATTAACGTTTCAGCAACCAGTGAAAAAGATCAGGCAGGCTATGACGCGGTGTATGATAAAGATATTACCAATATTTACCTGGGTAAGGATTTGGTAGAACGCTATAAGGGTGCTTCACCTGCGGATGTTTTAAAAAGTGCAGTTGGCGTATTCAGTGGTGATTCCAGAAATAGTGGCGCATTAGATCCTAATATCCGCGGCATTCAGGGACAGGGGCGGGTTCCTGTTACCATTGATGGTACTGAACAGGCCATTACGACCTGGCGTGGTTATAACGGTGCTAATAACCGTAATTATATTGATCCTAATCTGATCAGCAGCATTGAAATAGAAAAAGGTCCGTCACTAACTCGGGGGGTAAAAGGTTCCATCGGTGGGGCCGTAATGATTAAAACCTTGGGCATAGATGATGTGGTACCGGCAGATGAGAGTTTCGGAATTAATCTGAAATTGGAGACCAGCAGCAATGCGGTGAAGGAACGTGTACCGAGTCTGCAATGGGGGCAAGATTATCGTGATATTCCTGGTTTTACTAAGGGATTTAACTATGTTGATCCTGCGTTAGAAATTACCCCAAAAAATTCAAAAGATAATAAATTATTTGGTCTGAAAGATAATGCAATACGTCTGGCGATAGGTACTCGGCAGGAATACTTTGATCTCATGGCAGCCTATAGCTATCGTAGTAAGGGAAATTATTTTGCTGGTAAGGGGGGAGCCCATCGCTATGACGCTCCGATCAGTGATAAGGATAAAGTTATACTTGATGGTGGTACCCGGCCGTATGATCCTTATTTACCTTTCGCTGCACGTATATATCGCCCCGGCAATGAAGTGCCGAATACTTCCAGTGAAATGGAATCTTGGTTACTTAAAAATACTTGGCATCTGGCTAATCAACAGACTATCGAGTTTGGTATCCGCGATACCAAGACGACTTACGGTGAAATTATGCCTTCGCGCATTAGTTGGGTTCGAGCTGAGGAGAATATTGTATCGCAATGGCCTTTGGCTAATGTACATCAGCAGGCATTTAATGTGGACTATAAATGGAAGCCTGATGGGAACAAGTGGGTTGATTTTGATATGAAGTTCTGGGTTACCCGTACTATTAGTAATACTAATACAGCTGGGGGGTATCCTCGTGAGCCGCGGGAAAGGGATGAGGTCTGGGATGTGAATGGTAAGGAAAGAGATCCGAATAAAGATGGTAGCTTGGTAGAGACTGCTTCCACTAATGCGCATAATAACCGCTGGGGTGTTGATCTTTCTAATGCTTTCGCGCTGACTGCGAATTTGGATTTAACATTGTCGGCTAATCTGCAACGGGAACGTTTGGGCTCGCATGATGATTATGAAGCAAAGAGTTTCTCCAATTTTCGTGCATTACCAAGAAAAGGGCGTCGTCAGGAAAATAATATTGCCTTTAATTTCGACTGGCGCCCTACTTCATGGCTGGCATTAAGCGCTGGGGCTAAACGGGTGAGCTATTGGTCTAAGGATGATTTTTTAAATGAGCGTTTAGCGGCGCGTGATCATCGTTATAGTAAGGACAAAAAACTGGTTGGTCGGGGGCTGCAATATAAGAGAACACTTACTGAACGTGAAGCTGAATTATTTAAAAAATTTAATGATTGCTCATGGTGTTTGACTGATGATGAATTTGATAAATATTTTGAAAAGAATTTCTCGGAATCAGAAGAGCGAGATTCAATTCTTCGCCCTATGGTACCGGTAGATGTGCTTTGGCAATATCGTGACGATGGTAAGTTATATAAACAAGATAACCCCTATTTCAATGGCGAGCTTGATATGAATGAGCGTGTTATTGATCCTGTCACTAACAAAGAAGTATATAAATATGAATACAGTGATACCCAAGATAATAGCCGTTATAGTGATAGTTCAGGAGAAATATTGAGTAATAGTGATGGAGGTTTAGTTTATAAAGAAAAAAGTGAACAGGAGCGTTGGGCTAAACAACCTAAACGTAAAGATTATGCTTGGGCACCGGTATTTTCCGCAACAGCTTATGTGAGTGATAATGCACGTGTCTATGCACGTTATGCCGAAGCGGTACGTATGCCGAGTATTTTTGAAGATACCGTCGGCTTTTCCTCTGGTTTGACTGATAAACCGGCCCGCTCTTTTAAACCTGAACGTAGCAAAACAGTTGAAGTGGGTTATGTTCATGATTTAAGTCAGTTGTTGGGGGCGGAGCATAATGCGGATATTAAATTCGCTTATTACAATACGGTCATAGAGAATGTTTTTGACCGTGATAGTAACTTTAAATTTACTCAATTAGATAAACAGAAATTATCGGGTTTAGAAGTACAAGGGCGTTATGACAACGGGGGATTCTTTACCCAGTTTGGCTTGTCTTACAATCTTAAAAATAAAGTTTGTGATAAAACCTCCGCAGGTATACTAGATCCGACTAATCGATTTGGTGTTCCAGAATGTATTGATGGCGGTTTTCCCGGTGGTTTTTTAAGAACGACTATTCCTCCCCGTTATTCTCTTAATCTGAATATTGGTGGCCGGTTATTAGATGAAGATTTAGAAATAGGGAGCCGGGTGTTGTATCACAGCAGTGTGGAGAATAAGGATGAAAAATGGTTGATGAAAAAAATGCCGGGCACTTATAAAGGGATAAATAATAACCCGATGCGCTGGAATCCGGTAATGACCGTAGATGCTTATATTAATTATAAGGTTACGCCAAATGTTGTTGTTGAATTATCCGGCACTAACTTAACCGATCGCTATTATCTGGACCCGTTAACCCGCTCCATGATGCCGGCGCCCGGACGGACGTTTAAGCTGAGTGTCACCAGTCAGTTCTGACTCTTGACGGGAGATTAACCTGCCTGTAAGAAGGTTAATCTCCGCAGATAACGAGCGGAAAGGTGGCTTGAATTATGATGAAAAATCGTCTTTATATTGGCTTGTTTGCTTCTTTGCTGCTACATGCAAGTGTCATTGTGATTATGGCATCTCATTTATTACGTGATGACAGCGCAAATAATCAATCAGTGAATTCGCCAATAATCAGTATCTCAATAGAAATGGTTGCTTCAGCGGCACCTGCTGGGCAGGAGCAGCCTACGAAGCAGGAACCTCTCCCGCCTCCGTTACCCCCCGAAGTGGTGGTAGCGGAATCACCGCTTGAGGCGAAAATAGCGCTCAATAAGCCAGCGGACAGGCCACGGAAACGAGAGCCGCGGAAACCGCCGGAAGAACATGCCGATGCCAAACCGAGGAACAAACCACAGAAAGAGTCAGTAGAAGATCCCCGGCCAAAACTGGCAGAGCGTGGGCGTAAACCGGAAACGGAGCAAGCAGCGGACAGTTCCCAGGTGGCAGGGAGAGATGTTGTGGATTCACAGGCCGGCGCACGTCAGGCGATGACCAGTCAACCGATGACGGGTTTGGGTTCCGATGATTTACAAGGTTATCAGTCTGCTTTACGTCGTGAAATTGAAAAACACAAACGCTATCCACGTCGGGCGAAAAAGATGAAACAACAGGGTATTGTACAGGTAAGCTTTAGTTTACTGGACAGTGGTGAGCTGACAAATCCTCAATTAGTACGGAGTTCTGGCGCTGATGAATTGGATCGGGCTGCACTTGCGGCTATCCAACAAGCCCGGTCCGTGGGGGTAAAACCGGCTGGTTTGCCGAGGGATCATACCTTAGCGATAGAGTTTAATTTGCATTGAGGAGGTGACTCCTCATGCTTGTTTTCTCATGTGTAATAACGGAAAAGGATTACCCTGGCCGTCAACTTCTGAACGGTTGAAAACGTTAAATCCCTGATGCAGATAGAAATCAACTGCTTGAATATTTTGTTCATTCACATCCAGTTCATTAATACCTAATTCGGTAATACCAAAATTCAGGAGTGTTTTGCCGATACCTTTACCACGGGAATCAGGGGAGATAAACAGCATCTCAATCCGATGCTGAGCAACACCCATAAAACCCTCAATTTCGTTTTTGTCATCTGTTGCTTTATAAACAGTAAGCATTGGCAGATAGGTATGCAGAATCAGTGGGCGCAATTCATTAATATTTTCGTCAGATAAAAAATCATGGGTTGCCCGTATAGAGGCTTCCCAAATTTCGATCAGATTATTGAAATCTGCTTTTATTGCTCGTTGGATTCTCATATTTATTCTGTTTAATTTCTTATTTTAACCAGTCTCTTAAATTGATGATGAATTGACTCTATCACATTTTTTGTGATGGATCGCTTCAGATGCTCATCAAACTCAGTCGTTATCCTAACCAGAATCTTTGATTGTTAAAATTGTTGCTATTTTGTGATCTATTTCATGAGTCGGAGGAGAGAGTTGAGTCTATTTGGTCTAATATTATTTTTTATAGTTAATTGAATTTTAAACGAATTGGTTAGTTGAACTGCCTGGCGACACTAAATTAAAAATGTAAAAAACAATGCAGTATATCTTCGCTTACTAACTATAATGAGGTATTGGTTAATCAGGGCAAGAATAGCGTCATATTTCATCAACGCAGGTTCTGTTTGGATTGATCATTTCAATTGAACGGATAGTTCAATGATAAATATAAAATTATTTCTTGAGGATAGTTAATGAAAAGATCATTTATATTTGCACCAGGTATATTAGCACTTGCGATAAGTGCAATTTCGAACGCACATGCTTATGACAACCTATATGTTTTTGGCGATAGCTTAAGCGATGGCGGAAATAATGGTCGATTCACGACGGACGGTGAGACAAGTAAATTGTATAACGATTTTATCGCTAAACAATTAGGGATTGAGCTGACCAACTCTAAGAACGGAGGCAACAATTATGCTGCCGGTGGCGCGACTGCTGTTGCCAGTTTAAATAATAAAGACAACACACAGGATCAGGTAACTCGTTATCTGGCAAGTCACGGTGGACATGCTGACCCTAATGGTATGTATGTTCATTGGATTGGTGGCAATGATGTTGACGCTGCATTACGAAATCCAGCTAAAGCGGAAGAAATTATTACTAAGAGTGCGGTGGCGGCTTCATCACAGGTACATGCTCTTCTCAATGCAGGAGCTGGGTTGGTGATAGTGCCTACGGTTCCTGATGTGGGTATGACTCCGAAGATTATGGAGTTTGTTCTCTCTAAGGTGGGAGCTACTCCTGAAGATCTGGCTAAAATTCATGTAGCAGTCAACGGGTATCCCACAATTGATAAAGACACCCGTCTTCAAGTTATCCATGGTGTTTTCAAACAGATTGGAGCCAATGTTTCAGGAGGTGACGCCCAAAAAGCTGAGGAGACCACTAAGCAATTGATTGATGGTTATAAAGAATTAAGTAGTAACGCTTCAAAATTGGTTGATAACTATAATCAATTAGAAGATATGGCTCTTAGCCAAGAAAATGGCAATATTGTTCGCGTTGATGTTAATGTCCTCTTGCATGAAGTTATCGCTAATCCTCTACGCTATGGTTTTCTCAACACCATCGGTTACGCTTGCGCCCAGGGTGTTAAGGCGGATTCCTGTAGTTCTAAAGATGTCGGTTTTGATGCCAGCAAGCCCTTTTTATTCGCTGATGATTTTCATCCAACGCCAGCCGCACAGCATATGGTTGGTGAATACACTGTTTCAGTCCTCAATGCTCCGTATCGGGTTATGCTACTGACGAACGCCAACAATGTGCCTGTGAAAGGGGCACTTGCTTCCCTCGACGGCCGTTTACAGCAATTGCGTAATGTGGGTAACGAGCAGGGTAAACTAGGTGTATTCGGTGGTTATAGTGGTAATCACAACCACACGCTGACATTGGGTAGTGACTATCAGCTCACGGATAATATTCTGTTGGGTGGCATGATTTCGCGTTATCAGGATAATCCTTCTCCAGCCGATAATTTCCGCTATGATGGCCGCGGCAATGTGCTCACCGCTTACGGCTTGTGGCGTTACTACGATAAAGGTTGGATTAGCGGTGATCTTCACTATTTGGATATGAAATATGAGGACATTACTCGTGGTATCGTGCTCAATGAGTGGTTACGCAAAGAAAATGCCTCGACTTCCGGCCATCAATGGGGCGGACGTATTACCGCTGGTTGGGATATTCCGCTGGCATCTGCCGTCACAACCAGCCCGATCATTCAATACGCTTGGGATAAGAGTTATGTCAAAGGGTATCGTGAATCGGGTAATAACAGCACTGCCATGCATTTTGGTGAACAGCGCTATGACTCTCAGGTTGGCACGCTAGGCTGGCGTCTTGACACGAATTTTGGCTATTTTAACCCTTATGCCGAAGTTCGGTTCAACCACCAGTTTGGTGATAAGCGTTATCAGATCCGTAGTGCTATCAACTCAACCCAGACCTCTTTCGTTAGCGAAAGCCAAAAGCAGGATACCCATTGGCGTGAATACACGATTGGTATGAATGCTGTTATTACAAAGGATTGGGGCGCTTTTGCGTCAGTATCACGCAATGACGGTGATGTTCAGAATCATACCTACTCTTTCAGTTTGGGTGTCAACGCCAGCTTTTAATTGTGCGTTGGTCGAAAAATTAATGATAATGCCCGATTAGTAATCGGGCATTTCCTGAACACTTTTCATTATCAATAAATTAATATTAAAACCTTACATTTTGGCGCACTTGTAAATATCTGGTCTATTTTTATCTATGCCAATGATATATTCATATTTCTCCTAACTATGTAATTTTTCATCCTGGATCCCTTTGAGATTAAATAATGTTAATTGGTTTTTATGTCTCTGTGCTTAAATTATTTGTCGAGACTCTTGTAATGAATAAATAATAAATTGAATAATATAAATATAGCAAAAATAATCAGATAGATTATCCAGATGAAAATATGTTTACTATCGTTTGTGTCGGAATCAGTTGGAATATGGTGTATACAAAGTTTCTATTTGAAAGAAATATATAGGGTTGTATATTGTTTTTGTAAATTTAGAATAATGATAGGCCCTACTGCACAGAGTAGGTACCTATTTTTTCAGATTTTTTTGAAAGATAAGTCGTTAGATGGATTTAATTTTATCTTCTGATATATACCATCGAAGAGAATTCTTAACGGGAGACGAAGTTACCATTACTAATCCTTTGTCAGCTAGTTTCAATAGTAGATAACGAGCTTTGTAGATAGTGAAATCACATTGCTCTGCTACATCACGTGTGCTGGGCCATGATTCTGGTGGTGGAGCCATTTGCATTTCCCGAACGGTGCATAATTTGGATATGACATGAAGTACTTGATCCGTCTGGGAAGGCTGAGTCGAATCTTTCCGGTTTTCCATATTAACTCCAGGTTTTATCGAACCCTGTTAGATACCTTGAGTTACTTGGCGTAATCCAACGGTTAATTTCAACATATACGAACTATCTAAATGTCCGTTCATAAAGAATTGCCGGGTATATCCTGTTTTGTCAAGGTTGGTTTTTGTACGATGTAGATTAATTATATCGAAAAATTAAAATCTTAGATCTTTTGATTTGATCAATAAACACAATAAAGAATTTTATTCTTATATATGTATAACTTGCGATATTATAGGTCGCAAGTTATAGTGTTGAAATGTTATGTAAGTGTTTTGTTGTGAAATTATTTGAATTTGTATTTTTTGTTTTTATTTGTTGAATTATTCTGTAATAATTTTAACGTCAATAAGAATATTGCTTATGTATAAATGTTTATGGATGAACTGTGTTTTCATTAACTTGTTTCTAATCATGATAAATCCAGTGGTTAGCCATCAATGACATCGTTTTTACTTTTCTGTGCTTAATGGATTTTTATATGTCGTGAATTGTTCGCGTTTTTCTAACAATCATATCTATGTCAATGTATTTTGGCATCTCAACTATTTTAGTTAATGGATTCCATTCATAAAAAGCAAAAAATACTAATAATCACAAAATCATTCACTTAGAGAGTTACTCTGAAATTAAAGTTGATTTGTATTCTGTGATTTTGTTGCGTGTTATTAGATGCTTTTGTGTTTTATTTTTATCAATATATTGAGGATTAGAAATGAAACTGAATAAGATTATGATGGCAACCACATTAATATTTGTCATTACTATTGTCAGCGGCATCATGATTGATGTATCGTATTCCATCAATTCGAACAATTTAGATCACACTGTAAATCTTAGGAAAACTTCCAAATTAGCGTTGAAAGGTGAGAGGAGCCAAATCCCAAAAAATACCGAAATTTGCTTGGAAAATTGCAGTTTGGAACCGATAGTTCAGCGATTATTATCTCGGGTAACTTTAAAAGTGTTGCTGGTTCTACCCCGGATTATCAATAGGCCAGATAAGCCGCCAAAGTCATAATAGCGGGAGAAACTTCCTATGTTCAGATAATGGTAAGTTTTATTTTTTAGTCGTTATCTTTTGATCAGGGACTCTGATCATGAGATAGAGAAAATTAGTAATTTTTAAGAATAATCTGGTGCTTAAGTTATCCTTCCTATAGATTCTTCATGCTCTATTTTTAGTCATTGTCATATCAGTCTTATAAAACTTTCAGATTAATATAAGGCCAATGAAAATATCGTATTTTCCTTTTTAAGATAGATTCTTGGTTTTTCATTATCAGATTATTTGTAAATAAAATTAAACATTAATAACGTGACTTTATTGTTAAATAATGTTATTAAATGTAAAACTAAGGTTTATATTTTAATATTAATTTTTTCTTATCTGATTGTTATCCAATGGGCTAGGCAGCAAGAATGAATAATAGATTTAACCGTTTAATAACGTTACAAATATCGGCTTACCTTCAGTATTGATTGCTAGTTGCTCTGTTAAGATATTGATTTGTCTTTTCTAACGAAAAAGTATGAAAAACAATAAGAATGTGAAAGAACATGGCAAAACATCGTTTTTCGAACAATATTTTTCTAAGCTGTATATGGGTCATGTGGAGCACTGCTCTGGGGCTCTATCTGGCGGGTAATCTGTTTAGCTGTACAGTGACAGCGATTCTATCTTTTCTGGCTTTAATATTTTGCTTTATTAACATGAGATCGAGATCAAAAACTATGTTTGGAAAAAAAACAGAGGCAATGGCTGTAGAACCAATGTCTCAGGTTGGTGATGATAAAAAGAATGCCACAGAAGCCCGCCGTTGCACCATTGTTGCTAAAAGCTCAGTCTTTAAGGGCGATATTGATGTAGAAGGTGATATACAGATCTGGGGTAAAGTGATTGGGAATATCCGGGTGAAAGAGGGGGCAATTCGCATTATGCATGCCGGGCGGGTTGAAGGTGAACTTAATGCTCCAGAAATCATAATTGACGGTGATGTTGAAGGGACTTGTTGTGCAGCAACACTGGATATTCTTGAACATGGTGAACTGCGAGGTATCAGTCGCTGTGGCAGTATGTCTATCAAGCGTGGTGGTTTATTCTTTGGGCAATCAGAACAGGTTGAAAATAAAGCAAAATTAACATCTGAACGTGTTGTACCAATAAAAGATACCAATAATGACAAATCCAAAGATAAGGCCACGGTAAAAACAAGTGCCTGATAAACCAGGCCCGTGTGATGTGTGATTCTGGTGGTTTCCGGCACGGGCCACTTTTTTGACTTTTAAATTACGTTGTTTTACTCTTCTTTAGTTTTATTCACTATAGCAATTTATTTGTTTAATTATTTTAATTCTCTTGGTTGAAGTATGTGCTTTTGATATAGTTAATATTAAGGAAAATATGATGGTGACACTGGAAACAGAGAGATTAATAATGCGCGCCTGGAAAGAGGAAGATAGGGGGCCGTTCTTTCATTTGAATAGTAACATGGAAGTTATGGAATACTTTCCTGCCACGTTGACGGTTGAACAAAGCAATACAATGGTGGATAGAATTATCCAGAAATCCGAACAGCAGGATGGCTGGGGATTATGGGCTGTGGAGCTGAAAGAGACGGGGGATTTTATTGGTTTTGTCGGTTTGAATATTCCTGTAGCAGAATTGCCATTCTCGCCTTGTACTGAAATTGCATGGCGTCTTGATAAACCATTTTGGGGTAAAGGTTATGCCAGTGAAGCTGCATGTAAGGCATTGGATTTTGCTTTCACTGAATTAAAACTTGAGGAAGTTGTTGCATTTACTACTGTTTCCAATTTTCGATCTCAAAAAGTTATGGAGAAGCTTGGAATGGTAAAAGATGAAAAGACTTTCTTGCACCCTTTATTACCGAATGGGCACCCGCTTCATGAGCATGTGCTTTACAGAGTTCGCCAGTAATAACTCTATATTCTCTTTTCTGGTTTTAGTGACCTTGATGTTTTATACTACTGTTGCATATAGGTACTTTGGGAATTCAAATGAAATATGAATTAGCTGTTATGGCGGCTCTGACTAAATTAAATCATCCCAACACGCGTTCAATTGTGGAAGCAACAGGGATATCTGAGCGTAAGGTACAACAGGTTTTGCAAATACTACAACAAGACTTAGAGGTAAAGATTAACTGTATTAGAAACGGCAAGGCCAGCTATTTTGAAGTTATTTCTTGGGGAATATTTGAAAGTGGTCAGGCGATTAACTGTAAATTGAGCGAAGTGGATCTGGTCAAGTTTAAATATTCCCACCAGCATGAGAAAGACATCAGAAACCAAAGGAATAAAAGAACAATAATGACAACTTATCATGAAAAGAAACATTATTTTGACCGTGTAAAACTAAAGAACTATAGAGACAGTATGCGCCTTGAAGGAATAACTGTTGTTATGAACAGTTTGCCTGAAACCCAAAAAGAGCAAGAAAATCTGAGAGATCAGTTAATTAGAAAATACAGTGTATAGTGAGGTGGTTATGGTGGATAAATATGGCGCAGGGCAAGATCCCTACACATATCCAGATACAGACACTCTTATTAATAAATTGGGTATTCGTGATTCAGTTGTTCTTGAACAGGCAGAAAGAGAACTTACTGAGCTTGCTATACTGAATATTTCATTCCAGGAACCACCTTATAATTTAGCTTTTTGGTGCCACCTCCATAAACAGATATTTTCTGATTTGTATGATTGGGCTGGTCAATTGAGAACAATTGATATATCAAAAGGTAATACTCGCTTTTGTCATGCCAAACGTATTGAAACAGAAGGAAGTAAAATATTTAATATGTTAGGCCGTGAAAATTTTCTCATAGGATTAAATCATCATAAACTCATTAAAAAGCTTGCTGAATATTATGCAGAATTAAATGCGATTCATCCTTTTAGAGAAGGTAATGGAAGAACGCAGCGTTTATTATTTGAGTATATTGTTATAAACTGTGGATATAATATCTCCTTTGAGTCTGTGGATGCTAAACAATGGATTGAGGCTAATATTTCTGCTTATCAATGTAATTATCAGTCATTAATGAAAATTTTCGGAAATTGTGTCTCTTGAATTATATAGGATGGAGATAATATAATAGTTAATAATTTTCCGATATTCTTTTATTTAAGGTTTCAGCTATTATTTTGCTCACTTAAGTTAATGTTATTTAGAGTGAGAAGCTAGTGAAACTAACTAGATCTCACAGATTATAAATCCCTCTGTATTTTTTCTGGCATTCTTTGATAAAATTTTCTGTTGTTTCTGATCAGATTGACATGTATCTTGTCGTGTTACAGTAAAGTGACAAGAAAAAAATTATCCTTGTCACTTTGTTTATTAAATATCTTATTATTAATTAAATTAAAGACAAATTGTTGCCAAAAAAGGACTAAGAAGAATTACCGGCGCACATGATTTAGCACATTTACCCAGAGAATGTTCGGCTTGAAAACATATATTTGCAGACGCAAAGTTAGGTGTGAAAGCAGTAATACTCAATACTAAAAGACAGGCTGATAACTTTTTCATGGTTTGTACCTCATCAGGTGTTGATTGGAGTTATATAATTTATCTGAGTTACTAATTATCGTTCAATAATTAGTGTTGAGTTAATTTTACGCTATTATTTTTGCTGTCTTGTTGAAAATCTGTTGAAGTTACCAAACTTTAAATTTATTTTTTAATTAAATCAAATATATATTTTTGAGCCAGAGATATCTCTATTAATTCAAATTATTTGGGTGAGTGAAAGGATAATTCACATAAGAAATCAATCTGACATTTTTATTCATTTATAGGAATGGTTGTTAATAATTAAGAGTAAGGAATAAGTGCAGATTGGCTACTGTAATATTATATTTAATAACGTCATGTTTTATATGGTTTTGATTGTATAATGATATATTGATCTTCACTTATAACTACTAAAATAGTAATAAAAATTTTTCATTTACATCATTACATTCATAAAAAATATATCACTCTAATGAACTTAAGATAGGAGATAAAAATGAAAAAAAGCTTACCCTATATTGCCTTAATGGCTGGATTGATCGCCACGTCAGTTATAGCAAAGAAGCTTCCTGAGAAAGGTGAGATTGCTGCATTACGGTCTAACTCATGTGCTCAAGGTTACATTGCCCAAATCTATGTAACAGGTGTAACAGGAAGTTGGGGTATTCAAGTGACTCCAGAAACTTATCCAAGTAAGACGACACATTTTGTATCTGATGATTTAGTCACTATAGATAAAGACGCAGGAAAAGCTTTGTTTTCTCTTGCATTAACCGCATTTGAAACACAAAAACGGGTTAATATTATTAACTTCAATGATATGATTAAAGACTGCACTCTACCGAATTCAGAATTCAATCATATTGTTGTATTTAGGTAAAACCGAATGATTCTTTTAAGGCGATTGGGTTATGACGGTAATCTAATAGGAATATATTGAATTGCGATTGGTTAATAAAAACAATGGAATAAGTCGTGAATAAGCCGGAATCAACACCGGTTTAATTATTAACGTTTAATCCTGTTAGTTAAATATTGAAATTTATCAGTGACGTAGAAATAGTAAGGTAAATATAAAAACGGTAAATAGAATCTCTATATCAACAAAAGTTTCTGACATTTGTTAGGTGGTATTTCTTGTATGGAATTATTTTTATATGCAAATATCATTGGTTGGAATTGTTGGGAAAATGAGTGTCATGACTTTATTTATATAAAAAATGAGATTGCTATCAAAGTGGATTAAAAATATAAGTGTTATTGATCATTCTCCAATTAACTAAGGAGAATATTTATGTGTAATTGTTCTGGGTGCGGTGACTCACTGAAAAGAGCTAAATGGGTAAATGGCTATAAATCATGTCCTAATTGTTCAAAAAATAGAGGGTATCATGTTTTTTATGAGGTTGATGATTTCGGAACGAGAAACATGGGGGGCAATCGGGGGATTGAATACCAATCACATTGTAAGGGCTGCCGAGGAGGAGGACGCATTTATCATCCTGTATCTACCTGTAACGCTGACACTGACAGTGATACTGACTAGTACTATAGCCGTACTTACGAAAAGACACTCATAGAAAAGCTTAATTCATGCGGTTTCTCAGCGTTGTGAGCATCAAGGAAAATGCAACTTTCTAGTATCTACGGCTGTAGTACTAGTGGTACTTACTTGATAACAGGGGCAGAACACTATCTTACTTCCTGGCTTGATGGTGGTCAGTGGCATACATCATTTAATGGTACTCTAGTACTACAGCCGTAAAATTTATAAAATCAATGTGTTACTTAATAAGAAATAAACTGAAGATTTGCATAATTTCACTTTCTTATATGGAGCAGATGCCTCATTAGAATGAGCACTACGGCTGTAGTACTAGATAGTGTCGTCATAAATAAATTCATGTCATAATAACCCCATATTATATGAATGGATTACTTAACCATGAGCACACCAGCACACCGCCGTCACGATATTTCTGATCATGTTTGGTGTTTACTTGAGCCTCACCTGCCAGGACGTAAAGGCGCCTGGGGACGCATCGCTTATGATAATCGGTTATTTATTAATGCCGTGTTCTGGATTTTACGGACAGGTGCACCCTGGCGAGATTTACCGCCCGATTATGGTGACTGGAAAAATACGCATCGCCGTTTTTGTCGGTGGCGTGACAAAGGAATATGGGAAGGATTGCTTGAGCAGCTCATCTCTGAACCGGATTTCGAATGGTTGATGATTGATGCCAGTCACATTAAGGTTCATCCCCATGCCACAGGCGTAGAAGGTGGCAATCAGGATATGGGGCGGACAAAAGGGGGCTCAATACCCAGATACATTTGGCCGTGGATGCGCATGGTATGCCGGTCAGAGCGCTTATTACAAGCGGTACCACAGCGGATGGCTCACAAGCTGAGGTCTTGATTGAAGGAATAGATGCGGAACACTTATTAGCGGATCGGGGCTATGACAGCAATACAGTGATTGAACAAGCAGAACACCAGGGCATGGCAGCGCAAATTCCCAGCCGTAAAAATCGCAAGGTCAAACGAGAATATGATCGGGCTCTTTATCGACTCAGGCATTTAGTTGAAAATGCGTTTCTCCCTCTTAAACGCTGGCGTGGGATAGCAACCCGTTATGCTAAAAATAGTGCCTCATTTCTTGCCGCTGTTCAGATCCGCTGTCTTGCTCTTTGGTTAAGTATCTTATGACGATACTATCTAGTAAAAACAGAAGATAAAAATAATGTTGAATTCGACAACAATCCCAACAGACCTAAATAATGAGGTGAATACCCTTGATTTTGTTATGAGGCAATTTCTTAGTCAGCATGTTTTTATCACTTTGGGTCTTATCATTAAATCGAATAGGAAAACCGTAGATGTAAAGCCGATGGTGCATAATATGACGGGGGATGGAGAGAAAATTGAAAACGGAGTCATTTATAATGTTCCAATATTTCGCCTCCAGCGTGGTAACAGTGCTGTCATTATGAATCCAGTGGTTGGTGACATTGGTTTAATTGCTATCTGTGATCGTGATATCAGTAGCGTCAGAGCAACAAAAGCACCGGCATTGCCAGGTTCAAAAAGAACACACAATTATTCAGACGCAATTTATCTGGGGGGCATTTTAAACTCAGAGCCACAACAATATATTGAATTTTCAGATAATCAGATAAATATTGTTTCACCGAATAAAATTAACGTAGTCGCACCGACAACGGAAATTACTTCATCAAATTCAATCACAATGAACTCACCATCTATTATATTAAATGGTGCGGTTATTCAAGGTGGTGGTGGTAACGGTGGAAATGCAACATTCGGTGGAACCGTAACAGCGAAGGGTGAAATTACAGGAAATAGGGTTAAACTTTCATCGCACGTTCATGGCGGTGTAGAATCTGGAGGTTCAAAAACCAGCAAGCCGGAGTGAAGGTGGTGAAAAAAAAATTATTAATCGCAGTTTACACAGCATTGTTTTTATCTGGATTTATTATTATAAATTTTACCAAACTGAGACGTGAACCGCGCGTGATACAAGAAAAAAAGAAGAGAATGAGAAGTGGAGTAAGATAGTTAAAGCTGTAAATAAGGATGATAAATATGTAGAAATGAAGAAATCTTTGTGATACCTAGGTAGATTCTTATTTTTCTCGGTCATTGCTTTAACAGGTCACAATATTATGCTGAACTGTGAAATTGGAAACGGTTATGGTATGTGCGACTCGGAAAAGAGCTTCTTTTGACTGATAAAGAGATAGAAGCAGTTGTTCTGTACTATAAAATTAATCACATTGAAGCCAACATTATTTATTCTAGCTGAAGTTTAGAGAATAAAATAAGGTAAATTGCTTCTTGGTACTAACTCAGAGAGTCCAGACTTAATCACATACCATAGATTAATAGAGAACAGTAAATTATAAACCTTAGTCATACTGGTGGATATAGCTATTCTTGGCTTAGGGTTAATTGTTAACTCACTTGTCATTGTTAAATAGTGCACATTTTAATGACAAGAAGAGTTAAATAGCATATGAAATAATCACAAAAAGCTGTAAGATACATCAACCAATTAAAAATGAGAGATATAAAGAATGTTTAATCTTGAGCAGATCGGGTATGTGGTAAGAAATAGCATGCAGATTATTGTTGATGAGCTTAAGCTTAACTTTGCTGTAGGGGATATCTCTGATGATGATTATAGAATCCTTTCTCGCGGATACGGCGAACTAAATTGGGATGAATGTTTGTCTAGGATAGGAAACAGAGAAGATAAATTTGAATTTTGCTTAAAGCTGGTAGAATGTGGGAATGTGCAAGGGCCTCCTTCTGGGCTAGCTTTATGTACGTATTCCATTGATGAGGAAAGTTTTGAGATTCATATGATAGAGAACTTCTATCGTGATGACGCAGAACACCCTTTAAATGGGAAAATGTTTCAACTTACCCTGATGGCTGCTTACATGTTTTGTAAATCTACACAGGGTAAATATATCCGGATCATTGAGCCTGTTGAAGAAGTAATCTCCTATTACGTTTCCTATGGATTTAACATGATTAAGTGTGGTTACATTATGGAGGCTGATATTGATACGTTTGAAACAATATTCAGGACAATCAAAGATTGATGAAAAAAAGACTAGACACTAGAGCTTATAGTGATAGCATACGGAAACCAACAAGTATTAGTTTGTTTTTTGTGCAAGAGAAAACTTTGTTAATGTGAATACCCCTTATGGGCTCGGAGCTATTGGAGAGAAAATCTCTTAGGAGTCATTATGTCAAAGCAGAAAGCAGCCATTAAAGATAT
Organism: Photorhabdus stackebrandtii; assembly: GCF_011189495.1. NCBI lineage: Bacteria > Pseudomonadati > Pseudomonadota > Gammaproteobacteria > Enterobacterales > Morganellaceae > Photorhabdus > Photorhabdus stackebrandtii. The sequence goes on along the minus strand of NZ_PUJV01000009.1, from coordinate 26,384 downwards.
CAAAAAATTTGATACGCAGCAGGTGTATACTGCTGTGGGTGGAGCTATTGACTTGTTGATAAAAGCTGCCCCAAAAATGTTTGAGCATAAGCCAAAAGTTGAGCTTCAAGGAAAGCGTAAGAATCATCGCCAAGCCGCCTAAAATTTTTTGAGTAGTAATCAATAAACCCGCCTACAGTGCGGGTTTTTTCATATCTACACCGCTTAGTTGCGGTTTTTTTATTTCTATAAGGATCGAAAATGCAAACTCGCTCATTTCTTCTTGATATCAAATCATGGGATTTAACGTTAGATGATTCTGGAAATATCGCTATTACTGATAACCCTTATGCTGTGGCTCAGGATGTCGCTTGTGCCTGTAGTACATATCTGGAAGAGTGTTGGTACGACACAACATTAGGTATTCCTTATTATCAGCGCATTCTTGGTCATTGGCCGGGAACTCAGCTAATCAATAGCAAAATGCAACAAGAAGCAATGAAGTTACCTTATGTTCAGTCTGCCACTTGTAAAGTCATAAATGGGAAGGAGAGAACTACTGCGGGCATGATGACAATAACGGACTCGAACAATCAATCAACGGTGGTAAATTTTTGATGACTAATTCTGTAGTGCTGACAACAAGTGTTCCAGGTGTAACCTTTACAAAGACGGGTCTAACTGTGCCCGACGAGGTTGATATTTTAAATGGGCGGCTAAATGATTTGGCTACAGCAATGGGTGGTGCAATGAGTACGAGCTTAACAACACCGCAAGGTCAAATAGCCATGAGTGATGCGGCTATCATTGCTGACAAGAACGATCAGTTACTTGCTATCGTCAATCAAATTAATCCGGATTATGCAACAGGACGTTTTCAAGATGCTATCGGACGAATTTATTTTTTAGATCGAATTCCAGCATCGGGAACAACGGTAACAGCAACATGCACTGGGTTAGTTAATACAGTTATTCCAATTGGTAGTATTGCCCAAGATAAAAAAGGGTATCTTTATCATTCAATAACAGAGGTTAAGATCCCGGACAGCGGCTCTGTTGATGTTGTTTTCCAAAACTCAACATCAGGGCCGTTAGTATGCCAAATTGATGACTTGAACACGATTTATAGCTCGGTGCCCGGCTGGTCTGGTATCAGTAATGCGAGTGCTGGCGTACCTGGCACAGATGAGGAAACCCGCGCTAATTTTGAGTATCGTCGTAAACAATCTGTTGCTAAAAATGCGACAAATTCATTACATGCCATTTATGCAGCAATATTAGAAGTAAATGGGGCAGCAGATTCATACGTTATTTCAAATGATACTTCGGTAGTAAAAACAGTTGGGATATCAAAATACAGAATAGCGCCGAACTCTCTTTATATTGCTGTGTATGGAGGAAAGACTGAGGATGTCGCTAGAGCAATCTGGAAGAAAAAGCCTCCAGGTATTCCTACGAACGGGAATACAACTCACATAATTGTGGATGATGAAAACTATGTTCAGCCTTACCCCAAATATGAAATTAAATATGTGATACCAGCGCCCATTCGTGTTTATGTTGACGTCTCACTTGCTAATAGTGATTACCTTCCTGCTGATATTGAAACACAGGTTAAGTCAGCTATAGCGCAAGCATTTAACGGAGAAGACGGTGGAATGCGAGCAAGAATAGCATCTACATTATTTGCTGGTAGATATTATTCAGGTGTTTATAACATAGATACATCGAGTGTTGATATTTACAGCATTACACTTAGCCGTGACGGTACTGCTTATTCAACATCAATTAGTTTTGGTATTGATGAAATCCCAACGCTTGACACTGATAATATATCCGTAAAATTAGTAGGTTCATAAATGGAAAATGTGGAAGCAACTATTCTTGCTCAGTATGCCGCTAGCCCAAAACTCAACTCACTTATTCGAAGTTTCAATGCCGCTGTTTCCTCTGCTGAATTTATTAATACATTTTACGACCTGATTTGGAATATTGACACAGCAAACACGTATGGGCTGGATGTGTGGGGAAAAATAGTGAATGTTAGCAGATGGTTGACTGTTAATGAAAATGCAAAATATCTGGGATTTGGTGAAGCTTTTCTGAGTATTTCGACAACAACAGATCCAGACCCATTTGGCCAAGCGCCATTTTACGCCGGGGAATCAAAAACAAAAACTATTGAACTATCAGATCAGATGTATCGAAAGCTGATTATGATGAAAGCCATGTCAAATATATCTGATTGCACTATACCAAACATCAACAGAATGCTTGTTTATATGTTTAGCGATAGCGGACGTGCATATATCACTGATGATGGAAATATGACGATGAGTTATGTATTTGAATTTCAGCTATCAACAGCAGAATTAGCAATTGTTCAAACATCAGGAATACTACCATATCCAGCCGGTGTCAGCGTCTCTATTGTTGAAAGAATACCGAAAAATGAAATTAACTGAAAAACCTACTCTTATTACTGTTCCGTTCGCAAAAGATGGAAACTATAACGAAATTGCAACAAAGTCTACTGAAAATAGTTTGGCGAAAGGTATAGCTACGTATCAGAGCGGTTTTCCTCTGTTAACGATGACAGCAATATCTGCTGGTGGAATTCCTCCATCTGGCAAGGATATGAACGGGATATTGAATGATATTACTACCGCAATACGTTACTCAATGTTTGGTGGCCTGTATTCGTATGATGCTGATTTTAGTGCTGCCATTGATGGTTATCCTAAAGGGGCTATTGTTGCCAGTGATGATGGAAGTAAAATTTGGTGGAATGGGGTAGAAGATAACAATACAGATCCGGATAGTACATTAGCTTCCGGTTGGAAAAATCTGTTAGCAGATCCTAACGGGTTATTTCTACAGAAAGCCAATAACTTATCTGATATTAATAACAAAGCGACAGCGCGTAATAATTTAGGACTGGGAGAGCTTGCAACTCAAGATTTTATTCCCGATGCCACATTAGCCCAAAAAGGAATTATTCAGCTTACTGACAAGACAGGCAACAGTAATATACTTGCAGCAACTCAGAAACTTGCTTCCAATGTAAATGATAATGCAAATAGTAAACTCGCTAAAAATCAAAATGGCGCTGACATCTTCAATAAAACTGAATTTGTAAAAAATATCGGTTTATCGGAAACGGTAGAATTGGCGAAAAGTGCCGTGCCGAGTAGTCGGAAAATTAACGGGAAGCCGTTGGCTGGGGATATTAGTTTGAATGCTGAAGATGTGGGAAGTTATGCTAAATCTGAGAGCGATAATACTTTCTTGCGTATTTCTAGCAATAAAACCGCAACTGTTGGCAGTTTACTGATTGACAGTAAAACTCCTTTTCCTAAATTGCGTTTCAAATCGAAAGATGGGTATGTATTGGGAATTAACGGTACTGAAGGGAAATTGTTGCATATCTATTCTAACGATCCCAGGAATCAGCGACGTTACAATATATTAACACCTGAGAGAAGTGGTACTCTTGCATTACAAAATGCAGCCATAAAATCTGAAAATGGTTGGTGGCAATGTGGGGATACGGGGATAATTATTCAATGGGTTAAAGTTCCATCAGGTCAACAATCATGGATAAAAGTAAATTATCCAATTTCTTTTAAAAATAAGCTTTTTGGCTATATTGCAAGCATGTCGAGTATCAATACATCAACTGGTCACACATTAGTACGTAATGTAGCACTATCGACATTTGAATATCAAGCAGGTACTCCCAGCAATGATGAGAATCCAAGCAGAGTTGTACATATATTATTTGGGGGGGTATAAATGGTCTATTTTTCCATAAAAGAATGTGCTTTTTATAATGAAGTTCATGAAGAGTGTGTTGAAATAACAGTAGAAAAACACAATGAATTACTTGACGGTCAATCACGCGGTTTTGCTATCGTCAGTGATAAAGACGGTTATCCAATTCTTAAAAAACAAGCGCCATCTGTTTATCACAAATGGGATAGTGAAAAGTGGATAATATCAGAAAGTGATAAAATAAAGCTTAGACGGGAACAGCAACAACAAGCAGAACATAAGAAACAGCAACTTATGTTCACTGTAAGTAAACAGATCGCTCCGTTACAAGATGCTGTAGATTTGGGGATGTCGAGTGATGAGGAAAAATCGCTGTTAGCAGAGTTAAAAAAATATAGAGTATTATTGAACCGCATTGATGTTAATTCAGCGTCAGATATTAACTGGCCCGAAAAACCCTTAGAATAATGGAATCAGGGCCAATTGAACGTTTAGATAAGTCTAATCAAATATGGCTTTTTTGCACTACTCTGACTGAATCGTCCTCAAAATGTTGGATAACCATCCAACATTTAAAGGTGTAGTCCATTTATGTTTTAGTCTATTAGGTAATCATCAACCCACCAGGATAATACTTAATCCAATCAATAGCAGCATTGGGGTTAAATGGCTCAATACTCAGTCCTTCCAGGCATTGCCAGAGTTCTTGGGTGTTTTGGGCGGTAATAACAATGCAGTCCGGCATCACCCGGATCTTTAGTGGCATTCCGAAGGTAAATCCGGCCTCCTGTAACCATTTTCCTTGTAAAGAAATGCTGTTTTTAGCTACCTTGCCAAAACGTTCAGCTTGGGAAATTCGGCGAATTGTTTTATTATCGCATTTAGCCATAATTAACTACCTCATATAGTTAGTTGTGGTAAGCAGGGTTATCGGGTGCCCGCCCGGTAGCTCTGCGTCAGTGAAAATAGTCTCTCAATGTTGAATTATGAACTATAGGTCACCTTTCTGCAATAAAAATGTGACCTATAGTTTACCTAGACTTTTCGTTTTCAGGTAGTCCATTGAGGGCATCATTCCAGTGTTGATCCCGTTCTATATTATTCACTATTTTGCTGATCCATGTTTCTGATTTGCCCCACCGTATAGCCAGTTCGCGGCGCGTCCAGCCTTTTCGTTTTATTTCAGACTTAAACAATTCTGGCGGTATACGTTTCAAAATTACTCCACAAATATAAACTGTTTATCGGTACATCATAGTATAGCTATTTCGCCGGTAGGGTGACATTGGTAAATAAAATGACCGCTTAAGTGAGACAAACAAGACTCCATGAACATTAGGATATGTCACACCAGAAATACCGATCACTAAGGCGATTGTTATATGAAGTTGAGTTACATGTGTGCATCAAAAGCTGGTGGTATCAGGTGCTGGATTTATAAATAATGCCCTATGAGGCAGAGATCTGATGAGGCATTTTATTTTGCACTACGCATTATGATAGAGGTTAATGAGTATAGTATTAATACCTGACTGTGAGGAATTGGTTGCTGTGCTACGGGTATAAAAAAACCAACCTAATTATGGTTGGTTTTTCCAAAAGCTCGGCGGCTCCTTTGCGTATCCTTTTGTGTCCCTTCATTGTCCGGTCAGTGTCCAATCAACTTTGCTAACTCACTGTTTTTAAAGCTGTTGTCCTGTCACTGTCCTTGCTAAATTGGTGGAGCTGGCGGGAGTTGAACCCGCGTCCGAAATTCCTACAGTTTCCTAGATATATATATAAAACATATAATTATGTTATTTTTCAATGCATTATCGTGCAATAAGGAACAATATAGAACACTGGTTTTTAAACTGAGTGGACACAATATGGATCTTATTGGTTCTCTAACTTCAACTGTGTGAGAGGGTTCTTTGTTATTGCGTCTTCTAAATGATCAGGGGAGAAGTGTGCATAGATCATAGTCATCTTGATGTCTGTATGGCCTAGAATTCGTTGTAATACTAATATGTTGCCTCCATTCATCATAAAATGGCTGGCGAATGTGTGCCGTAGAACGTGAGTACATTGGCCTTCTGGCAAGTCAATTCCAGCACGTTTTACCGCCCGTTCAAAAGATTTACGGCATGGGGTAAATAATTTACCTCGTTTCTTGGGAATCCGATTATATAGTGATTCGGAAATAGGTACGGTTCTGTTACGTTTGCCTTTAGTTTTGATAAATGTAATTCGATGCGGGGTTACTTGATTACCTTCTAATTCTTCCGCTTCGCTCCAACGTGCACCTGTAGCTAAACAGATTTTGGTAATTAAAACTAAGTCTTTGCTTTTGGATTCCTTGCAGGCATCCAGTAACTGAATAATTTCATCAGGATATAAAAAGGCCAGTTCATTTTCTTGAATCTTGAATGCTGGCAAACCTGATAATGGGTTAGGATAGTTAATATGACCAAGTTTTTTTAAAGTACCAAAGACAGACGATAAATTACGGTGTTCAAGGTTTACTGTGATTGGTTTTACTGCCATGATTCTACCTTTTGAATCAGGTAAGAAACCCATTAACCGCTGTTCTCTGTATTTACTAAAGTCAGCGGCAGTAAGCTGATTAGCAGTAGGATCACCTAGCCCATTACAGATGGCCGTCAGTTTTGACAGTAATCTGGCGGGGTCTGCTAATGTTCGGCCATAGAGTGAATGCCAGAGTGAAATTAGCTCAGATAGTTTTCTGTTATCTTCTTTCTCCGCTATCCAAGGTTTATCTTCCATTTCACCCAAGATATAACGCTCATAAGCAACAGCTTCGCCTTTAGTTGCAAATTTCTTACGAATACGTTTGCCCTTCACGCCATTGGGCCGTAGATCACAGAGCCATTCACCAGAATCAATTTTTTTGACAGACATTATAAGACCGTATAAATAGAAATAACTTTTCCTAATACATTGATTTCGTTTATATCACAATCAATTGGATATTTACCACCATCCATACGAATCCTATTACTAGGAAGAAGAAGCAAATCTTTGAATGAATGCTTTCCTGAAAATTCAACTAACCACTTACCGTCATCAATATTTTTGTTGCTTTTATCGACAAAATAAATGTTTTTGCCATCTCTGATAGCGTCAAGGTCATTGTAGTTTTCGGGAAGAATAATTTTGTCAAAAATGAGAGAATTGGAGCGGGCTAGTTTTTCATCAATCAATTTAAATGTTGCTAATTTTACGGTCTCAGTTTGAATTGCACTGTAAACATTTCCCGTACCGAATGAGAGCCATTCGATAGATGCTCCTGTTTCTAACGCGCACCGTAATACCAGGTCAGAGGGGAAATTATCGCGTAACATTCTGTTACCTAGGGAACCTTTGCTTATACCTAAGTAATTTGCTAGCTGACTCTTTGTTGTAAAGCCGTACGCTTCACAAATCCTATCTATGGCAGGTCTTGCACCAGTTTCTAAATTCATTTTTCACCAAAAGCGAACTTTAATATTGACGTTCTTATTTGGCGGCCATATCATGCTTATGGTTAGACATATAAGAACATTAAGGGACAGTGTTATACAATCACGAACAGTTGATAACATAGATCACGAAAAGAGAATTTTGCACTATGCAGATTATTAATTCAATACAAGCTTAGCCTCGCTGGGTTACGTATCAACAATTTTGTGGTTTATCAGGTATTTGCTTGAGAACCGCTAAGTATTACGTTGCTACTGGTAAGGTGAAAATTAGACCTAAGAAAAAACCAAATGAACGAGTTTTCATTGATTGGTGGGATTGGTCCAAAGGTTGATCAATCAATCGTTAGCTCTTGATTTTTGTGTTTACATTATGGGAATTGAAAGGTAAATAAAAATGTTTGATTACCAAGTTTCCAAACAAGCACACTTTAATCGTGCTTGCCGGGCATTCGCCAACGCTCGTAGGGGCAACTTAGCTCAAATTGCGGGAGTTATCGGAATGAATCCGCAAATGCTGTGCAACAAGTTGAACCCTGAACAGTCCCATATGCTGACTTGTGTTGACTTGATGAAGTTAACCGATGCAACGCAAGACGCATCTATTTTGGATGGATTACTGGAGCAATTGCAGTGTCAACCATCGGTGCCGGTGAATGAGATTTGTGATTCCAACATGTCGAGTTATTTGTTAGGTGCAACGGCAGAAGTGGGAAAACTGGCAAGTGCTGTTGTTTCGGGTGGTCATTTCAACCATACCCGTGTGGTTGAGTTTAAGAGATCGGCTAATAATGCGATCAGATTATTAACTTTAGCGGATATCACCATTTCATCAAGATGGCATACTAATCCTGCATCCAGTTCGGCTGTTGATGTTGTTGCAGGTATTGGGAGCATTGTTAGTGTGAGGTCAGCATGAATGCATTAGAGCAGCAAGAACATCAATATAAATTGACTGGTGAGTCATTTAAACCCAAAAAAGATAGATTTATCTATCCCATCGTTCTATGTGCTTTTGCTTATTTTATTCTGTTCCTGATTCGATGAGGTTTATATGAACACGGAATATCAATTTGAATCAAGTGAACAACGCGCATTCTCAATATCTTTTGAAGCGCGGGTTAATGGATTTTCTATATAGCACGGATACCAACTGATAGGCATGAACTGGCATTGAATGAATTAACCGGTGAAGAAATGACTAATTTGATAAGAGCAATCAATCTTATTAAGGCAACGAGTGCATTATTACCGAATAATCTATCACTGCCTAATTAAATAAAAATAACTACCGGTTTAATTTTAATGGCGCTAACACGTCAGGGGTTTTTATTACCTAAAAAAAGGAAATTAATAAATGCAAGCTACAGGTATTGATCAGTTAATAAAAAAGGTGCGGGAGGATGAGCGTAAACATTATGCAGATTTATTTTCATCCCGTTTAGCAAAGTTGTCCGCTCATGTTCTGAAAAATAAAATGGATCACGCGGCCAGTGCAGCGCTTTTGCAACGTGAATCTGAGAGCGTCGAGCGTCAGGCCCAGGAGTGGCACTATGTCTGATGTTATTGACCGTGCTTGTCAACATGTAGATGAAACATTAGAGCGCAGAATATTAAAGCATATAAACCGCCCTGTTGGTGTTTCTGCATTTGAATGTGAGGACTGCGGGGAAGTAATCCCCGTAGAACGTCGGATGAAAATTACAGGAGGAGTATGTGAGATGACTAGATATCATGATCTAACAACTAAAAATTTTGATTGCATTGTGTCAAATCATCAGCTTTGTATTGATATATCGGTATTTATGCCCGTGATTGAGGAAAACGATATTGTTATTTTGCGTGAATATAAAGGTGTTAGGGTTAAAACCTTTATCGTTAATTCTGTGATAAGGGATGATGTTAGCTGTGATTATTCATATGGAAATATCAGATATGAACTTACATTGCTATCACCGAATTTTTTCTTTCGTGAGGGTGAATAATCATGAAAGTGAAAAACAAAACTCATCATTAAAAATAATTTTTGTTATAGCCATTGATAACGGAAAGAAAAAATCAAAATTTAGAGTAAATGATCGAGAATATAAAACAGGTGATTTTCTTGCATTGAATAAAATTGATGATAATGGAAATTTCATAGGAAGATTGATTTCAGGAAAAATAACCCATGTAACGGTAATTAATAAAGATTTGTATCCGCAGATAGCGGAAGAGTTTGTTTTGCTTTTATTTTAATTAATTCCCGTTAATTGTTTGTAACATGAATATTGAAAGAAAAGAAGAAAATAACGGCGATGCGCTGCGTTCAATGTATCGCCAGAGTATAGAATTTCAGCCTGGGTTGCCGAATGATGCAACTCTGGCTGAACGTATTATGTGGGAGGCGAACCCTAACGATTATGCATGGCGGCATCAATATCTTGAGGATGTGCCGCCTTCACTGGCGATCTACCTTGCAACACGTTACGCCAACATTTTCAATCAATCTGGTCGCCGCCGGGCTAATGCGTTTTTACGTCAGTTCTGCGAGAACGTATTACCACGGTTAAAATTGGTCAATGAACAATACCAGTTCCAGCATATTGTATCTGGTGTTATGCCGTTCCCGTTTATTGAATCGCTGGAACAATTGCCAACATTAGGACGTAAAGAAATAAAACAGCTTGCGCATGAGGTTGCGCGGTTTATGGCTGAGAGTTACGACCAATATGTTGAACAGGCCCTACAGAATGAGCAGGACGCTTGCCGTAGATTAATTCATGTCTATACCCGTTTGGCTAAATTGACACAGCAAGCGGGAACGATAGCCCCATATTGGCAGCAATTTGTAAAAGGTCGAATTAAACCGACAGAAGATCAATTATGTGCCGGATTGCTGCGCATGATGTCAGATCAATGGTGGTACATCCGTTTAAAGCGGATACGTGATATGCGTGCCGAACATATTGCAATTGCTGTCGGACAGGTGCAGAAAGCTGTTTCATCCTATGTTTCACGTCAGACTTTGAGCGAATGGGCAGAGCAGAAGCGGCTAAATTGGGAGTTTCTGCAATCGTTCGATTTAGAAAACGAAGATGGAGAGCGAATTTCGTTAAGCGATAAGGTCTTGGGCAGCATTGCGAACCCTGCCGTCCGTCGTTGTGAACTTATGATCCGTCAGCGTGGTTTTGAGGACTTGGCTAACGAAATGGGCTGTGTAGGAGATTTTTATACTATTACAGCACCTTCTAAATATCACTCTGTACATAGTGGTGGCGGTTTTGTGAAAAACTGGAACGGTGCGACCCCAAGGGATACACAGCGGTATTTGTGTAAGGTTTGGGCGAAAATTCGCGCTGCTTATTCTCGTGCGGGGATTAGTGTTTTTGGTTTCCGTGTTGTTGAACCGCATCATGACGGTACACCGCATTGGCATCTGTTGTTATTTATGCTGCCTGAGCACGTCGAAGGAATGCGGGAAATTGTGCAGAAGTACGCAACCCAAGAAGATGCACACGAGTTGAAAAGCGAAGAAGCACAGAACGCTCGATTTTTTGTTAAGCGGATAGATCCAGAAAAGGGCAGTGCAACGGGCTATATCGCCAAATATATTTCAAAAAACATCGACGGGTACGCACTTGACGGTGAAATTGACAGTGAGACAGGGCACAACCTCAAGGATATGTCCCGCTCTGTTTCTGCATGGGCGAGCCGTTGGCGCATCCGTCAGTTTCAGCAGATTGGCGGTGCTCCGGTTTCTGTCTGGCGCGAACTGCGTCGTCTGCGTGGTGATGAGCAAATTTTGCCTGATCAGGATATGGATAACGTGCGCTTTGCCGCAGATGTTGGCAACTGGTCAGCCTATACCGAGTTTCAGGGCGGTGCGCTGGTTGCACGGAAGGATTTAACCGTGCGTCTCTCGTATGAGATCACAGAACAAGGTAATGCCTACGGTGAGGGCGTGCAACGCATTTCAGGTATTTACTCGCCCCGTTTGGGCGAGTCCTCTTCTTTTGTTACCCGTACTGTTAAATGGAACATTGTTCCTAAATTCAGCGCTGTACCTACGGGCGAGGGTTTGGTTTTTTCTTCCTCTTGGAGTTCTGTCAATAACTGTACGGAGGCACGAAGTATGGTCAGAAAAGGGAATGATCTGTGTTTAGAAGAGGTTCATCATAGTTGGTATCAGATGAGTGATGACGAAAAAATACGGCGGGTCTATGAATCAGCTAGCTTGCACGGTTTAGAGATGAGCCATGCTCTGGCTCGTTCATTACTGAGGGGGAGTAGCATAGTCGTAGATGGACAACGTTATTGTTTATCTATGTTCGGTCATCTACATAAAGTTAAAAAAACGCATACTGAAATAACAAAAATGATAATGAGTAGGTTAAGTGAAAATTTGGGTATCAAGATTGATACTAATGAAATAGTTCGTGACCCCAAAGGCCATTATCTGAACATGTTGAAGAAAATGGAATCAGAAACGATAGAAATCACATAACACGCTATTTCATAACAGAATTACTTCACTTGTTAATTATATTTATATATGCTGTATAAAAAAACAGTATTTTGGAGCTAAGAGGATAGTATGGTAGATTTTTTTGCTGGGTCAATTTCACTGGAACGAGTTGATTTGCTGTTACGCTTGGCTACTAATAGAGGTTGCAGTAATGATGAGCGTTATCAAGCTCTTATTTGGTGTTCAGAATTGACTACTCAATTAATTAAGCAATTTGATGAAAATGAAAAAGCCACTAAATAGTGGCTTGGCTCAAAGCTTGAATTAGGCAGTTCTAGTTTGCAATAAATCCAATGCCATTTGACGCTGTTGCGGGTTGAGGTTGTTAATCACAGTCTGCAACAGTTTATCACCCGTTTTTGCGCTGGGACTCAGCGTGTGTGAAAACGTCAAATTCATCACAAATGTATAACCACATTCAACATTGGAACACGCGCAATACAGATCAGCAATTTCACGGTGTTTTCGATTCGTTTTGCGAATAACCGCTTTAGCGCCACATTCAGGGCAGATTATTTTTAATACGCGCATGTTCCTCATTCCCAACGTATCCATTTTCGGTAATTTTACCTATTTTTTGCACATTTTGCACACGAACTTACGCGATCTTGTTTAAAACGGATATGTAATATTTCAGGTATATCATGCGTGTTTATCGCATTCATGAACATATTTTGGACGGGGATAACTTCATCCTGGCGATAGACCTCACGGGCTTTTTCAGGATCACCCAACCCGCCGACATTGGTCGGGATAATGCCAGCCAGTCCCGCCGGGAATCGGTGAGCGGTCAGCACATCTTGCGAGCTGATATTTTTGACGTTGGCAAATTCATCGTTGGCTGAAATATCACCCACCGGAATAAATTTAATGCCGTCAGGGTCGCCGTTGGGAATGTTTACGAACAGGGTTTCAAAGTTGCCAATGCCTTTGCTTTGGTGTAGTTTGCGTATGATCTCCTCTTCGGTCTCATCAGAGATATTCGGGTCGTTGGTGTAAATAATACCGCCAGTGTGGGCGCCATTGTGGTAATAACGACGACGGAAAATGGTGGCTTCAGCGTTGAGCAGGGCGGCATGAATACCGCCAATATAATCCGGCAATCCGTAAACTTGCTGTTGCGGGTCATACTGCTTGATGAAAATCACTTCTTCCGGTGAGTAAACCAAGGGTTCACCCGCCTGTAATACCACAAAATCCCCATCCTTGCGGCGGCGCAGGTATAGCGAGGGCAAGACCTCCAGTGCGACCACATCACCCCAGAAGTTACGGACTTTCAGGATCGCTACGTCACCGAAAATTAGGAAGTTAATTACAGCGGACTTGAATTGCTCATGGCTTACTCCGCCTCGAACGCCGAAATAGTCCGAGGCAATCATATTGTGACGAGCATAGAGTACACCGCCGTGTTGACCGTTCATGTTGGTCAGTTGTGCCAGGGCCAACCGGTCAATCGGTAGTGTGTAATGGTCATAGTCATTGTCATACCCGATATTTTGATAATCCGTCCTGGTGGTGAGTATCGGTTCAGGTTTGCCTAACGTGATTAAGCTCATTTGCCGTTGACGGTGGTTTGTGCGTGGGGAATGTGCACGGGTTTTCCTTAATTTTTTCTTCATTATGCAGCCTTGGCAAATGTGTATTTAGAGGTGCGTTTCTTGTCGTAATTTAACGGCTCATTTATCAGGGCATGAGCGATTGCCCAGAACACGTCAGCGTGTCCGGTTTCCCGCGAACGGTCAGCGACAAAGGTCATGCTGCCGCCTTTTTTCGTCGTGGTGTGTCGAATAGCCAGAAATGAGGCCAGAATTTCTTTTTGTTCTACATCCCATTCGATACGCTCCTCACTGACCACATCAATCATTTTCATGACCAGTTGGTTTTTGCTTTGCGGGTTGTAGTGGATAGCGTGGGTTTGTCGGGGGGCGAAGTCCTGCACCATTTCATAGATACCGTGACCAATCCCCGTGGTATCAATACCGATATGAGTAAATTTGTAGCGCTTGCAGAGATCTTCAATCAGTTTCGCTTGGTGTTTCCAGTTCATGCCTTGCCAGTAGAACGTTGCCAATACCCGAAAAACTTCGGGCGCCATCATGGGCGGGGCAACAATGACAAAGGTTGAAGTATCGCCAGAACGGGCCGGGTCGAAGCCGCCCCAGACTTCGCGATCCCCGAAGGGACGCCGTGCGTTGGGATCGTGGTCTTCCCAGAGATGGATATCAGCGCCGCATTTTTCCAGTTGGTGATATTTGAAAACAGCGGCGCCGCTATCAACAAACACACACATATACAGCATGTTAAAGGTGTCTGGGTTATAGCGGTTCCGCAGTTTTTCAATGGATGCCAGGTTGAATCCGCCCTTAATGGCATCTTCCAGGGTAATGACGTAGCGCCATTGACCATCCGGGCAATCACGACCCCCGTCACGGAGTTCATTAAAAGAGGGAAATTCAATGTTCTTACGTTTGGGATCATTGCCGCGCCATTCGTCACCCATCCAAAATGGATAGGCGGGATGCGTTTTGGCGCTGGGGGTTGAAAAATAGGTGGTACGCCATTTGTCATGGGTTGCCATTGCGGAGGCAACTTCATTGAGGCGTTTAAAATCAGGCACCCAAAAATATTCGTCACAATACAAATGACCGGAATAGGATTGTGCCGTGTTTTTATTGGTTGATAAAAAACGCAGTTCGGCGCCGTTGCTGAGCCGAATAGGATTGCCTGTCAGCGTTACACCGAAGAAGCATTCAGCGATATTGACGATATACGAACGGAAAACTTCTGCCTGTGGTTTTGAGGCGGATAAGAATATTTGAGGATCGCCAGTTAACACGGCATTCTCGAATGCCTCAAAGGCGAAATACCAGGTCGCGCCAATTTGCCGACTTTTGAGAATATTTCTAATCTGTTTTGCCAGATTATTGCGCAAATGTTTTTGATAGCTGAAAAGCGTCTCATCGACAAATTTCTGGAAATCTTCTTTAGTCAGTGTCGAAATATCATTTTTACGATAGCGTTTCTTTTTCTTGGGTTCACCCTCACTGGATGGGATATAATCACCGCCTGATTTTTCTTGCGCCTTAATTTCGGCCAGCTTTTCTTTATGCTTATTTTCCTGTGCCATCAATTTCACATGATGGGCTATTAGTCGATCAAGTTCGTCCAATTCCAACGTGGTTTTATTATTGCGTTCACTGAGCACGGCAATCCGACGGTTAATGGCTTCGACAACACTTTCATGGCTGAGCATATCCGCCCAATGCCATTTTTCCGCCCAATAATAAATGATCCGCCGATTCGGCAGATTTAATTCATGGGCAATTTCTGCCGGAGTATATCGCCGCAGGTATAAAGAACGGGCGACACTTATGAGTTCATCAGAGTATTTAGCCATAGTAATCATATTATGCAGGGCTAGATTTATCCTGACGCTCATTCAATTTCTACCTGAATCGGTTATGGCGTTATATCCGAATTCATCAGAATTAAACCATTCGCAGCATTTTATTGAATCCGCAATACTGTATTTGATTCAAATGGAAGGAATTAAATATGTCTCAGTTAATGACTAACTGGATATGTATTGCCACGGAGGGCGACACGGTCGATGGCCGAGTGATGGAACCTCAATGGATTTTAGATGCGGCCGAACTCTATAACCCGGCGTTGTACACCGCCCGCATTTGGCCGGAACATGAGCGTGGGTTCGGGGCAATGGGCGAAGTGTTAGCCGTTAAAGCCGAACGAGATGATGATGGGGTTTTACGCTTATATGCGCAACTGCGACCCAATCATCATTTGTTACAGGCCAATCGAGAGGGACAATTACTGTTTACCTCTGTTGAACTTACGCCTGATGGTGATTTTCGCGGAACCGGCAAAACCTATCTGGAAGGACTGGCAGTGACTGACTCACCCGCCTGCGTGGGCACAACGCGTCTGCAATTTAAAAAAAGGAACCAACATCGTCGATTCGGTGCGTATAAGCCGCTGGTTATTGATGAGGTTAAACACATAAAGGATAACGACATGGCAAAGGCCAAAAAAGGATGGAAAAGCTTTTTTAATATTGAAGAACCAGAAGAAACTGAGCCAGCACCATCAAGTGATGATGCGTTGCAGGCGCTGGCCCAGGCGGTAGCCGATTTGGAAGCGCGAATTACCGCGCTTGAAGATAAACAGGAGTCCACCGAGCAAGAAGTCGCTGACGTTCAGGAAGATGTCGAGGCAATGAAAGCGGTTGTCGATACCGAAGAATTTGCGCGTTTACGTGACAGTTTGCCCGATATTCTAAAAAGGTTTAACAAATTGGACGGTATTGCTACCCGCTTACCCTCGCGTAACCCAAAAGGCGACAAAAACGAGCCTTTTAAATTTCTGTAATTCCATGATGGAAAAAGGCAAAGGGAAGAGCTATGCAACTGAATCATCGGGCACGGTCATTTTTACAGAAATATACGGCGGGATTAGCCCAAGACTATGGAGTAGAAGATATATCGCGTTACTTTGCGCTGGCTGACCCGAAGGAAATTGCCTTGCGCAGTGCGTTGTTGGAATCTGTGGAATTCCTCAGCATGATCACCTGTGCGGATGTGGATCACCTTTCCGGCCAGGTAGTGTCAGTCGGCAATCCTGGATTATTCACCGGGCGTAAAAAAGATGGCCGTTTTATGCGTAAAACCGGTGTTGACGGCAATAAATACAACTTGGTTGAAACCGATTCCGGCGCGGCGCTGAGATGGGACTTACTGTCCATTTGGGCGAACTCTGGCAATGAAAACGAATTCTTCCAACGAATGCAGGAATTTACTAATCAGTCATTTGCTCTGGATATGATCCGTATTGGATTTAATGGAAAAAGAGTGGCTGAGGACACTGACCCAGAAGCCAATCCGAATGGTGAAGATGTCAATAGGGGTTGGCATCAAATCGCCAAAGAGTGGAACGATGGCAAGCAGGTGATTATGACGCCTGTGAAACTGGACGAACATGGCGATTTTCGGTCATTGGATGCGATGGCATCAGACCTAATTAATACGTGTATTCCGCAACAATTTCGTCATGACCCACGTTTAATTGTATTAGTTGGGGCGGATTTGGTGGCAGCGGAACAGCATAGGTTGTATCAGGCGGCAGATAAACCGACCGAAAAGATTGCGGCACAGATGTTGAGTAGTTCCATCGCTGGCCGTCCGGCCATGATCCCGCCATTTATACCGGGTAAACGTATGACAGTCACTATGTTGCCGAATCTGCAAATTCTGACACAGCGTAATACTCGCCAGCGTAAGGCGGCGTTTGAGGATGACCGCAAGCAGTTCGAAAATAAATACTTACGCAATGAAGGCTATGCATTGGAAGAGCCGGAATTGTACGCGGCCTATGATGAAGATGCCGTAATTATCGGTACTGTGGCTGAACCTGCTGAAAAACTGGATACAGAATAATGCTGTCACCTGCTCAACGACACCGGGCAGCGGTTGAACTTCGCCAGAAACTGGCGAGGCAACAAGCGGTTACCATTGCAGAGGGGGCGAGTATGCACTTGCAAGCCCGCGCCATTGAGCAGGATATTAAGCGGTTACGTCAGTTGGCGTTAACGGCGGAACGGGTAGAGATGAAAAAGCGGGAATTGTTGCCTAATTATCTACCCACGGCGGAACGCTACATAGCCGAGGGGGAAATTTACCGAAACCCGATTTTTGCTTACTGTGTGATTTGGTTATTTGATATTGGGGATTTTGCCAAAGGATTGGATTGGGCGGATATTGCCATTGAGCAAGGGCAGCTCACCCCCGACAATTTTCGCAGTAGCTTTCCGGCCTTTGTGGCCGACACTGTTTTACTCTGGGCACAGGTGGAAGCCGACGCCGGGAATAGTGTTGAACCCTATTTTTCAAGGACATTCAACAATGTGACTGAAAAATGGCAAGTACACGAGAAAATCAAGGCGAAATACTACAAATTTGCTGCCTTAAACCGGCTAAAAGGGGATAACGCCGACATTAAGGCGAGTTCGGTTGATAGGTTGGATGTGCTGGAGCAGGCGGATATCTGGTTATCAAAAGCGCATCAGTGCAATCCAAAATCAGGGGTAAAAACTTATCGGCAACGGATTGCCGCCCGTCTACGGGCATTGACAACCCAATCGCTATACCAAGATAAACAATGACTACCGCAAGCCGGAGCGGGCGCGGTGGAGGCATGGCAGGGATTGCTTATGGTCGTGGAAACCGGACTGCCCGCTTTTTTATGGATGGGAGAGGCGAGATGTTTAGTGGCAACACCCTCGATTATCGGGATGAACCGTTGACCAATGACGGTTTTTGGCCGGATTTGAACTTACGGGAATTTCAGGTTAATCGCAATATTCCGGCTGACTTAGATAATGACCTGTTAGCCCAGGCATTGCTGGCAAGTGCCGCTGAAATCAATCTTGACTTACAGCGTCTGAAAGTCCGATTGCAGGCAAAAGGCTATCAGAAAGCCGCAGATGTGCCAGGCATGGCTATCAATGGCGTTAATGCGTTAGTCGGTCAGTATAAAAAGGCTGTTTATGCCAGGGCAAAAGCGGATCTGTTGGGGGAATACACGGCTATTGTCAGTCGTGCCCCTCATCCGTCACAAGAAAGTCCTGAACTGCGTCCCCGTTTATTAGCGGAAGCGGCTTTTGTTATCCGCAATATGAAGGGATACGGGCGTACAACGGTACGCATGATATGAGCAAATTACATCATTTAACGGCATTTTTGCGGGAAAACCTGCCAGAACGTCTCTGTAAGATAGAATTTACCAGTGAAATGGATGAAATTCGTTTTATTCCTGCGCAACGGGATTTAGGTCTGGGGCAATACCAGATGTTTATCCAGCAGTATGAGGCGGTGATTGCTTGGGGGCGTTTCCCATACCGAGAGTTTGATCCGCGATATGTCCCATTGTTAATAGAGGTGTGGCTGACTGGGCAGGGCAATGATTTAGGGGATGCCAATTTGGAGCCGGAACGGCCAGCGATGACCGTTGACGTGGATGAAGAAACCGCTGTGGTTGTGGTGTCGTTGTCACTGTCAGAGCCTGTTGTCATGCGTGAAGATAAAAACGGCATCATCCCCTTTGAGGGTAAGCGCTGGAGGCTGGCTGATACTGAAATCTGGTTTGCTGAAAATGGGGTTGTGCATGGTGTGAATGAGTCAGGCGCACCCGTTGGACAAAGACAATAATGATAAATGGTCAGTTAAACCGAAATCAGCTTAAGGCACTGCAAAACGCACTGAGTGACCTTGAGCTACTCCCGAAAAAGCGCCAACGGCTGTTATGGCGGATGGCGAAATACGGGGTGATTCAGGCGGCAAAACGCCATGTGCGTCATCAGCAATCCCCGGATGGCGGGCAATGGACTGCCAGAAAAAGTCCGTGGCGCAAGAAGATGCTCAGGAATATGCCGAAGTTGCTGCATATCCGGGAAATGCCGGAAAGGGATGCTGTACGCATTTACCTGCAAGGCGGACATTACCGGAACGGAAAACAGCAGGTTCCTGCGGGTGTGGTGGGGTATGCACAGCAAAACGGGATGCGTGTTCAGGTCAGTCGGCGGCAGGTGCAAAAGCGAGTTGACCGTGAGCGTATGGCGACTATCAAACAGGCGAAAAAATTGCGGGATTTGGGTTATCAGGTCAGAAAGGGTCAACGCTGGCGTAAGCCCCCGATAAAGGAAATTACCGCCAAGATGACATTTATTCAGGCAGGGACATTGATCCGTGAACTGAACGGCGAGGCGGTAAAAAATTCATGGTCGTTTGACGTTCCCGCGCGGGAATTCTTAGGCATGAATGATGAAGCGTTTAGCCGGGCGCTGGCTCGCCAGTTACAAGGTATTGGATACGGCGCAGGTTAGTGCATTAATAAGGGATTAAATTATGTGGCCACATGTTCAGGTTAACCAGGTTAACCAACTGCAAGGCGAAACCAGGGAAATTGAGCGAGTCTTGCTTTTCGTTGGGACGGGAAAAACCAACGTAGGTAAAACTATTGCGGTTAATACCCAGACGGACTTTGATGCTGTACTGGGAGCGGCACAAACCGTCCTCAAACGTCACGTACTGGCAGCGATGGCAAATGCGGGGCAAAACTGGTCTGGGTATGTCCATGTATTGCCGGAATCGGCGGATGAATTGGCGTTTGTTGAGGCGGTGACGTCGGCGCAGCGTATAGCCAGTGTTGAGGGCTATACGCTGACGGTCGGCGCAACCAAAGCCATGATTAAGGCAGCGCAAACTTTGCGAGCCAACACGATGGCTAAATTTGGCCGCTGGCAGTGGGCCATTCTGGCGGTTGATGGCGCACAGGCGAAAGAGACTTGGGTGGATTATGTCACCCGTTTGGCCGAGCTACAAAAGGGCGAAGCTGTGGCATCGGTGCAACTGGTGCCGTGCCTATGGGGCAATGAGGCGGGAGTATTGGCCGGGCGTTTATGTAACCGCGCCGTCACCGTGGCGGACAGTCCCGCACGGGTACAAACCGGGGCATTGGTGGATTTGGGTTCAACCGATTTCCCGAAAGATGGCACAGGCCAGCCGATGGATCTGGCAACCTTGCAAGCCTTGGAAAAACTGCGTTTCAGTGTGCCGATGTGGTATCCCGATTATGACGGCATGTATTGGTCAGATGGTCGCACATTGGACGTAGAAGGCGGAGACTGCCAGAGTATCGAAAACTTGCGGGTTGTTGATAAAGTCGCGCGTCGAGTACGTTTGCAGGCTATCGCTAAAATTGCCGACCGTAGCTTAAACAGTACGCCGGGCAGTATCGCAACGCATCAGGCATACTTCGCCCGTACCTTGCGTGAAATGTCGCGCAGTACTGAAATTAACGGGGTCACTTTCCCCGGCGAGGTGAAATCCCCGAAAGATGGCGATGTGGTGATTACATGGCGCAATAAAAACACGGTGGAAATTTATATCACTATCCGCACTTACGAATGTCCGAAAGGGATCTCTGTCAGTCTGTTGCTAGATAGCAGTCTGGAGAAAATCGCATGAGCAAAAGGATTTCAGGCCAGTCGGTTGATTTTAATATGGATGGGGATCTGGTTCATGCGGAAAAGGTCAGTTTGTCTATTACTGATAACACCGCCGCCGCCCAAACGCAGGGTGTGCCGGATGGTTACCTCTCCGGTGATGTAGCGGCAGAGGGTGAAATTGAACTCAGCACCAAATATCTGGATATCGTCACTGCTAAAGCGCGCGCGGCGGGTTCATGGCGAGGCATTAAGCTCGTTGATTTGATGTGGTATGCCAAAGCAGGCAATGAAGAAATAAAGGTTGAAGCCTACGGCTGCAAACTCATCATTAGCGACATTCTGGACGTTGATCCTAAAGGCGGTAGTGTGATGACCCACAAAGTGAAATTCGTGGTGACCAGCCCCGATTTTGTGCGCATTAATGGTATTCCCTATCTGGAAGCAGAACTGACGCAAAGCCTAATTGGATAAGAGGCGCTCATGGAAGAGCACGAAAAGACATTTGTTACGTTGGTATTGTTGGGGGCACTTATCGCAATAGGAAAAATGCTCACAAGCAACGAACCGATCACCTTACGACTGTTTCTTGGTCGGATTATCTTAGGGTCGGCGGTGTCGGTGATAGCGGGGGTATTGTTGATTTGGTGGCCGGGTATCAGTCCGATAGCGGTTACAGGGATAGGCAGCGCATTAGGGATTGCTGGATATCAGTTAATTGAAGTCTGGTTACGTAAGCGCGGTAGCGTGTTGTTAACAGGGAAGTTAAAGAAATGACATTGAGTGAAAAACAACAGCTTTTTACCGTCTTGATCGCTCAACTGATTTTATGGGCAGATGAGCGCGGGTATCGCCTCACTTTGGGCGAGGCTTACCGTACACCAGAACAAGCCAAGTTGAACGCTCAGACAGGGAAAGGCATTGCTAATAGTCTGCATATTCAGCGACTGGCGATAGATCTGAATTTATTTATTCGGGGGGAGTATCAGACAAACAGTCATGCTTATTTACCGTTAGGAGAATATTGGGAATCCCTTGGCGGTACGTGGGGTGGACGATTTTCCCGACCGGACGGCAATCATTTCTCACTGGCGCATAATGGGGTGAAATGATGTTCAATGCCCGGACGCTGTATTTGACTTTCCTTGCCCTGGCGTTTTGTGCAGGTTGGCAGGTAAACCGCTATTACCGTGACAGTGTTGAACTGAAAATTATTCATGCCGTGGATGTCGCAGGGGAGAAAATCCAGCAGGAAATACAACAGATTTCCAGTGAATCCGCAAGGCAACTGGAATCTAAATTGGAGGGGATCGCTAATGCTGCCTCACGAGAAATTCGTACTGAGGTGGTCAAGCCTGTTTTTACTCATGTGTGCGTTAGCCCTGAGTTTGTCAGGATGTACAACGATACAGCCGCAAATATCGAGCGTACTCTATCAGGAAAACCAACTGAAAAAGTGCCAGGAAACGTTACCGCGACTGATGGGGATGACCGGAAATAATTTAGCCAATATCGTGATGGAGTATTCCACCTTATATGGCAATTGCGCCGCGCGGCATAATCAATTAGTGGATGAAATTAATAAAAGAAAGGAATTAACTCATGATCAAAGAAAATAAAATGATTACCTTAATGATTGGCGAAAATGAAATGACATTCGAGCCGAACATTATTGCCTATAACAGCATGATTAACGATATGACAATGGATAATAAGGTCGTGCCCATTGTTACCTATTTGCGTCGTATTGTTCAACCTGCGTTTAAATCCGCGTTGGATGAGTTATTACAAATCCCTGGTGCAGCGATGCAAATTGTTGAGAAGGTTAATTCGGAATATGCACCCAAACTGGAAATTGAAATAAAAAACTAAATACGCGGGTTAAATCCATTGATAACAGCCTGTTTGAACAAGCGCTAATATTGCGCCGTCATTATTTACCGAATGAGAACGATAATAAGGACAATTTAGCCCGTGCAATTTGGCTGGATAATCGTTATTGGGAAAATATGCGAATCGCCACCGCGAATGGTATTGCATTGGCATTAAAGGGTGAACCATGAGGCAATTAGATTTTACATTGAGCCTAATTGATAAACTGACACAACCGCTTGCCAGTGCGAAAGCGGCTGTTTCTGGGTTTGCCAAAGTATCACAAACAGCGTTTGAAAAAATTGCCGTCGGCGGCGCAGGGTTAGCGGGGACGTTCTGGTCAATTAAGGGAGTGCTTGATCCGGCTATTCAATGGGATGATGCGATGACAGAAGCATCACTTCAAGGGGTTGATAGTGGTGCGATGGCGAAAGTGGCTGCGGATGCCATGAAATTCAGTTCACTGTATGGCAAATCCTCTATTGAATTTGTGCAATCAACGGTGGAAATCAGTAAGAAGATGAGCGAACTGTCACAAAATGACTTACCGCAGATGACTCACATTGCCAATATCACCGCTGCCGCCCTGAAATCCAGCGCAACAGAGACGGCCAAATATATGGGGCAGATGTTTTCGAATTTCTCCAGCCATGCCAAAGCCGTGGGAAATATTCAATTTGCTGAGGCACTGGCGGGAAAAGCTATCATCATGTCGAAAACATTTGGCGCCAGTCTGGATGAAATCGCGGATTTGATGGAGGGGGCACGTGCAGCCGGAACGCATTTCGGGGTAGGCATTGATGAACAATTGGCGGTATTGGGAGAATTGCACCGTGCATTGGGTACAGAGTCCAGTAGTGTTTATGAATCGTTTTTGACCGATGCCGTTGAGGGCGCGAAGAAACTCAGTATCAGCTTTGTTAATGCGTCCGGTCATATGTTAACCCTGCCGGAAATGCTGGAAAAGCTACAGGCCAAATATGGCAAGAACATTGAGGGCAATCTCAAGGCACAAAAGGAAATTGAGGAAGCGTTTGGCGATTCTGCCATTGTCGTAAAACAATTGTATGGCAATGTGGATAGACTGCGTAAGACTATTTCGGCATTAGGGGCCAATGATGGCCTGAAACGTGCTCGCGAAATGGCCGAGCGGATGGCGAACCCGTGGGAACGGTTACACGCTATTTGGCAGAATATCCGTATCGCCGTCGGTTTAACATTGCTCCCGGTGATCTCTTCACTGGTCAATAGGCTTGCCAATGCCAGTCAATTACTGGGGCGCTGGCTGAAATTGTTTCCGAATATCGCCCGTTGGGTCGGTTATATCACCATCGGTATTCTGAGTTTTGCCGCTGCGGGGGCTGCCGCCAATGTCGTGATGGGCGTGTCTAAATTTATTTGGATTGGCCTTAAGGGGATTTGGGCAGCCTGTACTTTGAGCTTGAAATTGGGCGCGGCGGCAGTATGGCTCTATAACGCTGCCATTACCGTATGGAACGTTACGCTAAGAGTTTTGCGGGGTGTTCTGTTGGCAGTCAGGATTGCGGCAATGTCGGCGGGTGTCTCTTTCACCTTGATGAGCTGGCCGATATTGCTGATTATTGCCGTTATCGCTTTGCTCGCTTACGGCATTTATAAGCTGATCCAGCATTGGGACGAAATTAAAGCCACCATGATGAACACCACGGCATTTAAGATTGTGGCGGCTTATGTGAAATGGGTCGGCGGGATATTTAGTGCGGTCTGGGATGGGATCGCGGAGGGTTGGAATAATCTGTGTAACGGGTTTAGCCGTTTTTCACTGGCAGATACCTTTTCGGGCATTGTGGATAGCATTGGCAATATTTTTGGCGGCTTATGGGATTGGCTGATGGAGTCGTTTAGCGATACCTATAATTGGATTGTCGATAAATTAAATGGTATTCCCGGTATCAATATTGAAACCCAGGCCATTGAAAAAACCGTTGCTGAACCAATGGGAAAAGCGGCGATTCCTGAGAGGGGTATTGATGGGAATAGCCAGAAAATCATTTTTCAGCCCAGTGAGGTATTACGGGGACAATCTCAAATGGTTCAGCCTGGTAAGGTTGTTAAACTGTCTAAAACGCAGAGTGTATTAACGGGCGGGAAAAAGCAGGGCATTAATAAAAATGGTCTGCTCAAAGAAGTGACAACCCACTCACAGACTATCAATGATAACAGCCGCCGCATTGAAAATGTGACGTTGAATATTTCCAACGGCATGACACCTGAGCAATTAACGGAATGGGAGCACGTGGCATATGGATGAGCCGAAATACATTGATTTGTTCATTAACGAGCGCAATTTCACACTCAATTCAGGGAATGAACCACGTTTCTGTCATAACCGTGTTTCCATCGGTCAGGATTGTGTGCACGCCATTATTGAAAGTGGTCTGGCAACGAAACTTATTGCCGAACGCAGTCCAACACTACGGGCAGACATTCGCACACAGATAGAAATTCTGGTCGAAGACGACGAGCGAATTATTCCAGGGACGATCATCATTAATGAAGAATCACCGACTAAATTATGGATATTCGCCGAAACTTACGAGTTTGGCCGTATCAACGTGAGTGTGGGCAATGGAAACTAAACCGACGATTGATTACGAAAAGGTGTTACATGATGGCGGGATGCCGACCACCGAGGCCGAAATCAGTGCCGCCTTTGTTAAAGTTGTGGATGAGGCAGGGCTTGTCACTAACACGTCGAAAATGTCTCCGTTTTGGCGGCTGATTAACACCCTAGTGACGCGCCCTGTGTTATGGCTGAAAGCGGCGTTAATCAATGTCACCTTAAAAAATATGTATTTGGCGACCGCATCCGGCACATGGCTGGATATGTTTGCGTGGGGCGTCAACCTGAAACGTAAACCCGCATCCGCTGCGCAGGGTGCGCTCCGCTTCTATAAAACCGCAGGGGCATCGATGGTGACCGTGCCCGCCGGAACGGTGATCCAGACTGAACGTATTAATGGCGAAATCTATCGCGTCAGCACCACGGAAAGCGTGGTCATTGCGGAGGGGGTCACCAGTGTCTTACTGCCTGTAACCGCAGAGACCGCAGGGGGAGCATTCAACCTTGCGCCCGGCTATTTTCGTCTCTTGCCCGTGTCCGTATCCGGTATTGAAAGCGTGCAAAATGAGGAAGGTTGGTTATTAACACCCGGCGCAGATGCGGAATCTGACGATGATTTGCGTGATCGTTGCCGGAATCAATATAACCTTGTGGGTAACTATCACACGGACGCAGTTTACCGCGGCATGATTGCCAGTGTTGTAGGCTTAAGTATCGACCGCATTTTTTTCCTGCATGATGCGCCTCGTGGCGCCGGAACGGCAAACGCCTATTTGTTACTGGATTCGGGCGTCATCAGCCAGCCCTTTATTGACGTAGTGAACGATTACATCACCCATCGGGGACATCATGGGCATGGTGATGATATGCAGTGTTTACCGCTGCCGGAAACACATCACGCGCTGACGGTGACGCTATTTGTCGAGAACGTGGCGAACTACAGCCAGGAACAAATCGTCGCTTTGAAAATGGATGTAGGAAACCTTATCCGCTGTGCTTTTCGGGAAAATACCGAATATCACGTGAAAAAAACATGGCCGTATGCCTAATGCTTGTCAGTTAAGATAATTAACCTGAGATTTGCTTAAGAAGGGAACTAAGTGCCTGAGGCACGATCAAAGTTTTTGTCAAAGAAAACAAAATCGTGGAGCTCCTCAGGCATGTCTAATTTAG